>NZ_JAVJQN010000197.1:0-62083 GCF_040218245.1 Coleofasciculus sp. E1-EBD-02
GAACGTCCAAATCTTTAGCCCATCTAGTTTTCGTCGATTTCTTCATCATTCCTATCAATTGGGTCGTTCCTGTGGCATTCGTCATCCATCTCGACCTTCTTATTCCACATTTAGAAGAGTGCTGATGGGGTTAGACTGGCAGCAACTTATTAACGCATTTAATCAATGGGCAGCTCAATTAACTCTCACCCACTCCCCCGGTGATTGCCTGACCATTGATGGCAAAGCTTTACGCTCTACTTTGCGATATTACTCCCTCTATAAAAGAAACGCAAGTCTCCATTGTTTCAAGCGGACTGCCAACATAATGGATTAGTCCTGGCGATGGACAGCCGCCAACAAATCACCAAGCCTGAAACACAGGCTGATCAAGACATTATCCGCAATCTCAACTCTGAAAATCAGGTTGTCACTCTCGATGCTATCCACTGCCAAAAAGCCACTGTCCAAAACCTTATCAACAGCAATAATGATTATTTAATCACTGTCAAAAACAATCAGAAAACTCTCCGTAAAACTTTACATGACTTGGCGATAACCACCCCACCTCTCAGTCAATATATTGAATACGATAAGAGCCGGGGTCGTAATATTCAGAGAACTGTTTCTGTTTTTTCGCTCCCTGAAAACATCAAATCGGCTTGGCTCAACAGTCAACGCTTTATTCAAGTTACACGCATCGGGACGCGAAAATATAAACCTATCGATCAAACCGTCTATTATTTGAGCAGTCGTCAATCGAATGCTCAAACTTTTGCCGCCAAAATCAGAGGTCATTGGCTAATTGAGAACCAACTCCATTGGGTAAAGGATGCCATTTTTAAAGAGGATAAATCCCCTATCTGCCACTTCCAAGCTGTCACGAACCTATCCATCCTCCTGACCATCGCCATCAATCTTTTCAGAATTTTGGGTTTTTGCTCAATTACAAACGCCCAGACCTGGCTCTATGGCAGGCTTTGGGGACTTGCCCCAAATAGCGAATGAAACAGCCCTGCTGCTAAACTTTAGTCAGGGAAGTACATCAAGACGATAATCGAGGAGAAACCAGCAGGAAGTGACAGGACTACTAGATGATATAGTTTTTAAGGAATTCATACTATGGTTCAAGCCAAACCTAGATTTTCCAGCTTTGAAGAATACTTGTCCTATGACGATGGGACAGACAAACGTTATGAACTATTAAATGGAGAGTTGATTGAATTGCCCCCAGAATCAGGTGAGAATATCTCCATCCTCAGTTTTCTTCATTTCCAGTTAGTTCTACTTATGGGACATCGAAGAGTTCGATGGGGATTAGAGCTTGAAGTTAGGGGAGAACCTAAAAATCGCTACCCTGACCTTACCGTTATTCGAGAAGAGCATATCCAACAGTTACGACCACGTAACACAATCAGGCTCTCAATGCAACCGCCTCTAGTGGTCATTGAAGCGGTTAGCCCTGGACTAAGCAATAGAGAGAGGGACTACATCGATAAACGAAAACAGTATCAAGACCGGGGCATCCCCGAATACTGGTTGATTGACCCAGCTCAAGCTACCGTTACTGTTTTGGAACTTACAGACGGAATCTATCGGGAGTTGGGTGTTTTTCGTGGGGAAGACCTAATTCAGTCCTCTGTAATACAGGAGCTGAACCTAACCGCACAACAGCTACTTCAAGCCGGATGTGCTTAGTTGTCATGCCTGACTCAAAATCTCTCCTGACTTATCAATCAAAAGGGGTGAACTGAGTCATGATCAAATACTGAAATCTAGACTGTGTAAGGGTTCCATGATGATTAAGTATAGATTTTCCTATGACTCTCAAAAAAATATTATTGATTGGCGATCGCACTTTTTACTCTCCAATTCTGGCTCAACTCATTTTATACTTCTCTTCAAGAAAGCAAGAGCATAGGTATAAGAAAAGAGAGAGCGCAACGATTCAGGCAGGTTCAAATCGCAGAATTCAAAGAACCATTTCTGTTTTTAAACTGCCGTAGTAATCGCTTGTGACAATTGCATAAGTCCTGTGACTCACTTACCGCTATCCCTACAGGCAAAAGCAGTTTGAGAGAACAGTGACAAGCGTGAAAGTTAATTGGCTTGACAGATTGGGTATCTTTGAGTTATCTAGAGAGATGGATTCCATCTGTTCAGATTGAGCAGGTGAAGCAGTCACAAGACTGATACAAAGGACAAAACCAATATGCATTCTCAGGAAAGTGGTGCCGATATTCAGGTACGCTCGCCCAAGCCTTCTATTGACCTCGCTACGCTCGTAGATCTACTCGCTAAAGCTATTTCCCCAAACGACCATACGGGAAATGGTGACCAGCAAAACCACAAATACAGGCAGGCATTTATTTTCGATGCTGACAAAAAACGCCTGAAACTATGTACTTCAGCAGTTCTTCGCAGACTGTTTTCAGAGAAAAACTTCCAAAAAGCTTTCAATCCAACTGAAGGCGATAAGTTTATTCAGAACTTGCCAATGCCAGCATACGGAACTCGGTCTCGTATTGGTGGCTGCTTGACTGAAGGCAACGCAGCGAGATTGCCGACTGCCCTAGACCGATTAATCACTGCTATAGACCAAGCAATTGATACCGCTTTACCTCAAGAAACTTCATTATCGATACTGCTGTTAGAACAGCCTGTTGAGCAGTTCAAGCAATTAGCAAAACAAGTACCTACTGTTTTTAACAATCAAGTCAACATAGCTAAACTTGTACCTCTAGCATTCCAATCAACAGAGGCTAAAGCTGAGAATTCTTCCACGACTGTAGCCAAAGTAATCTCAGCGCTTGAACGAGTTGATGCCAATGATTACTTTGAGCAAATGTGCAAGGCAGTCAGTAAGCATTTGGAACAGAGTGATCGGGATGAAGATGACATTGAATCAGCTCTTGATAGTCTAGCAGCGGAACAGGAAAGAGAGGATAGCCAAATCACTCGTTTTTTGAATTTTTTAGATGATGAAGCATTAGCTCGAATTCGACTAACCATCACCTGCCGGATTATGGAGGCAATTGCAGAAAATGCCCAAACAGTTAATCAAACAGGACACCAACTCTTAGCAGAATACGTTAGTCGAGTCCTCACTCTATTTGAATCTGCCAAAGAAATGGGTTACAACGTTGATTTAACAGCTCATTTTGGCATTGCTGCTGAATTTGACTTGCTAGATTACCTAAGCCAAGCAACTTTCTATTCCTGTCTTCCAGTTTGGGCTGAGTGGAAAAGTCAAATCTTTGAGGAAAAAGATACGAATCAAACAGCGACCAGTTATGGCGTTGTTCGGGAGGTTAGCTATCGATTCCGAATCAACGGAGAAAATCCTGAATTTGGCAAACCCGCATTTGAAGCCAGACTTGAAAAAATTAAAGAAGATTTGCTCACAAATGAGAAGACCTCACCACTACAACCTGGAACAATTCGTCGCCGTTTAGCTGAGCTGATATTCTTAGCAATTGTTGTACCTCGAAATAACAAAGTATCGCTATCTCAAGAGACTCTACCAAATTCAGTGAATCAACTTCTTTCCTTACTCCAATCGCAAGGGAAAGAGGCTGTGGAAAAGATTTTACAGGATTTACGAGAACGGGCAAAGTCAATGGAATCAATTGCAAGGGCTTTGATTTCCATACTCCGCACAAAAAGCAAAAAGATAATTTCCAAAGTTCAGCGTCATTCTTCCCAAGAATTCATCTGTGTGAAGCGAAGTATCATCCAGTGGTCGCGATTAGAAGGGGCGGAAGCTGGTGTTCGAGATTTACTCGTAGGACCCCAACAACGTTCCCGTGAACAGGTGGAATGGTTCAAACATATTGAGATTTGCGATCAACCAGAAACGCCAGGACTTCTATTCTCAGTCAAGGTTAACACTGAACTTTCTGAATACAATTTGGCAACAAAAGGAAATCCCCATTCAATTCAGGCACAACGGTTATTATTGCAGAAAGTTCTTCAAATTATTTGGGTTCCGTTTTATTTTCAGAAGGAAAAAGAGGAACAGTGGACTTACAAACCTGCTCAGGACGCTCTTACAGCAAAAGGATGGGTACTCCCCGCTGCAATTCAAGTTGAATATGATGTTCAAACATTGAAGCGGCGACCAGACTCAAAAGAATCTGAGGAAAGTAAACAGTATCATGCAGCAGCAGTTGCTGCATTCGTAGTGCTAGTTTACTGCTGCTTATGGCGTATTATCCAACGATTAAAACAACCTAATAATTCGGAGCCAGTTGAGTTTACAACCTTGATGCTGCGGTTACAAGAAATAGGCAAAGAAAGTGATGAAAGAAGCGGTGATTCTTATGTTTATGCAGCAGCCCAAGCCCTTGAAGCGATACTGGCTGAAAACACTCCCATCCGAATGCAGGGGGTTGTCCTGAAAAATCTTACTAGGTCAGATTCAAGATACATTAAATCTGGCATTTTTAACGCCTTATTAAGTGCGTTTCCACTTGCCATCAGTACACCAACTCCTCCAAAAGTACCCAAGATGGGTTTAATTTCTTATGCAATCCGTCCCTGCGATGAAATAAACTCTCTGAGAGACGACGAAAAGGGCTATCTTTTTGTCACTCAAAGTTACATTGCTACAGCCGTTAGTCAACCCTTTTCAGGTTACGAACTGAAAGCCGAGCGGATGCAGTCAGATGTGGTTGATTCTCCAGAACGGTTGAAAAAACAAAGACTGGTGCAGGAGGAGATTGGTTATCTAAAAGCTAAAGGGTGTGAACATATTATTTTATTGTCTCATGCCTATGGCGGTCGTCGGATTAATCGGGCAGCCGATTATAATTCTCGCTTAAACCATAAAGACTTTCTAGAAGAAGTCTTTCAAGGATTTCCCGACTTAACGATTTACACAATGGTGCGGGATGTATTTCCCGCTACGAGATTGCGTAAGCGCGATCGCAATGAAGCTGCATTTGAAATTTTACGTGCTGGAGACCATACGAATTTCTTGCAGTCTGTTGAAAAAGTTCGCGTGCGCGATGTCATTCCTGTCTATACATTTGCGACACTTTTTGCCATTCAAGAAGAGCAGCGCCCGCAGTCGGGTTTCTGTGTTTATTTCCTAGTATCTGACCAGCGGGTTAGCAATATCGACTGGACTGAACGCGCTCGTCAACACCTAGTTAATCCAGAACAGCAGTCTAGCATTCATCCCTGCTTGATTGCTGTTCTGCGAGGATTGCATTTTATCGAAGCCGAACGAGGGGTTCAAAAGGGACAACTTATTCCGGTACTAGACCCATTTAGTTGGATATCACCGACTACCACTGAAGCTGCTGGAGAAGTGGAAGTTTTGCACACTCGTCGAAAAGGACGGGTATTACTCAGCTATCCCGCCTTACTCAGCCATGTTTCTCAAGTCCTACACCGGAGGAAGTAATGCAGTTATCGTTTCTAGAGCAGGCATCCATTTGGGGTCAGGTGTTTGAAATTGCCGTCAAACGTGGGGTTCTGCAAAAGCTGATTCATCAAGGATTGCTTCCCAATGATCATTCGGTTCTCCAACCCTGGCAAGCAATCAAGAATGCAAATATTTACAGCGAACTGGTTAGAACACTCAAGCTGACAGATACGAATGCCCAAGAATGGGCAAAGACGATGGTGCGTCATCTACTGGTACTGGGCTATGGTTTAGGCTGGACGACAATGCGGGAGTACCTTAAAAACAGCCCTGTCCGTAAAACTAAGCTGGAAGCAATTTGGTGTCCACTGACGCTTCTAGGACAGCAGAGACAATACGACGAAGAAACAGAACAAACGGCTCAGGCATTTCAAGCGGCTTTCAACCTATCAGGACAACCAGATAGGGCATTACTGCAACAGGGACAACCTGGTAGAGCAGATTTTCTGTTATGGTTATCGAGCAATGAGAAGACTCAAAGGAATCTCAGACATAAATATGGGAGATCTCATAGCCAAAAACTACAGAAACGCCAGAAATTTGATAACTTCATCCTTTGTCTAGAATTCTCCTATAACGCACCCACCAAACTGGTAGACTTTAGCACTGAAATGCCTCACCGAGAGGAAATTGGTCGCTATGCTCGCTATATTGATGCACGCGGGGTCTTTTCCAGGATTTGTGCTGAGGTAGACGGCGAGAAGTTTTCGCTCTCCTCTAATCTGGCGAGTCACCTATCCGCATTTAGCGGTTCGGATAAACCCTTGTTTAAACTCTGTCAGGCATCATCCTATACCGAACGTCTAATTCACCTCTTGCGTGTGTGTGGACGGTTAAAGGGAGCTTGTAGAGCTAGAGCGATCGCGGTAACATCTAATGGCTTTGAAAGCCTTGCCGCTCATTTCAAAGGAACGGAACCAGAAGCTGACCCCAGAGCCAGGTTGATGAAATCATTGGGTGAGGCGTATCGCAATGTTCGCAAACTCAGTGATGATGCCCCTGATGAACTCCAGCAAGAAATTCGTCTGGTGTTCAATAAGCTGTTGAGATCGCTACCCACTACTTTCAAGCAGCAAGCGAAGCAAATTACTCAACTTCCCGACTTAGGCGAACATCTTCACTTCCTGTTTCAGGAAAACGTAGAGGGATTTTATAGCCCAATGCAGGAGATTTCACGGAAGGATGTAATCGCCGCCGTTGAGGAAACAGAAGAACTAAGGGAGTTTTTTGGTGGAAATCCTCAATCCCAGTTTGCAGTTGCCCTCAATCAGCAGAGTCAGCAGAATGAACAAATTCCGTTACGCCAAGTACACGCTGCTGGGGTCGTTGCGGGTCTAAATTGCGCCAAAACAGGAAGGCTTAATGTCATTGCCTTAGAAGGAAATCCTGGGATTGGTAAAACTACGGCGGTTATGGACTTTCTCAAGCAACAGTCTCAAGGCTTCATGTTTCTTTACCTCAGTCCGCGAGTTGTGATTAACCGGGATGTTACTGCCAAACTAGCCAGAGAAAACAGTGATCCTACAGGTATATTAACCCTAACCAGTAATTACAATTTAATCGCCTCAGCTCCTAAATGGTACGAGCAACAGGTCAAGAAACCAGGAGCGCCTAAAATTGACAGTGCGGTGGTTGTGGATGGAATGGACAAACTCAATCATCCCCATTGCAGTACCCTCTTCCTTACCCCCAAACAGGAACACGAAATTGATTGCCATATAATCGCCTCTAACCGATTTAAGCGCTCTCGCTCCGAACGGGAAGACAGCGTAGAATTATCCCACCGTCCTGGCGTATTACGCACCCTAGCCAGCGCTGCCCGACGACTGGTCGAAGCCAACCCGTCGGTGAATCGTATGGTAATGACGGCGGCGATTCAAGGGTATCGTTGCCTCAATGGAACAACCACCGTGGATGCTCTCTCGCATTTGTTTAGCAAGAAAGCCGATACAAAGCCAGGAAAAAACGAGCGTCAGCAGTTTGCAGCGCGAATTCCCACCATCATTGCTATGGTTGATGAACTGGCTGGCGATGGTGCAGGAGCGCCCTTTGTGCATAAGTTAGCCGATTGGCTACACCAGCAATTCATTGAACCCTTTGAGGGAACTCAATCACCGTTCAAAATTGTTCTCATTGTTGCCGATGCCTCGTTGAGCAATGAAATTGTGCTGAATAGCTTTCTCCATTCAGGTGATCGCGCTCCTGATAAAGTGCTAATTAGTCACAGTCAGGGTGAAGCACCGTTTCGGATGACGGGTACTTACACAAAAGTAGGCTCTAAAAAACACCCAATTCTGCATATCATGACGAATAGCTACCCAGCTTCCGAATTGAACATTGATTATAGTATTCGCCTTTCACCCATCACACCAAGGCTAACCAGTGACGGCACAAAGCAGAGCATCCGACAAGCAATTCGAGAGCAACTAGAAGACGATTTGTTAATAAATGCTTACCAGGAAATCCAGCGAGGTTTAAAACAGGGAGCAGAACAGCTCATTTTCTTTGCCCAAGATAAAGCATTCCTCCGTCAGCTACGGGAAAAGTTGACAATTGGAGCTGATGCTATATGCGAGAGTGAACAGGTAGCGGTCTTAGATCAAAGTGTACCACCCCATCAGCGATTGCAACTGGTACAGGAACCACAGCGCGATCAAATCCGAGTCTTTTTGATGACCTCTTCCGGAGCGAGAGGAGTCTCTTTCCCCAAAACCGATTGGATTATTGCGGCGATTCCCCGCTTCAATATTGAAGCCGCTTTGATGGAAGTCGCACAACTCATTTATCGGGGTCGAGGGATGTATACACATCCGGAAACGGAAACAAAAGTTTCTGGAGATGATCAAGCTAGGCGGTTAGTCATGCTCATCAACGATTTTCTTGTAGTAGAAGAAGACATTGACCGTCACCGAGTCTGGTTGCGTCGGGCAAGCGATTTATTGACGTTGCTCGTGATGCTGCGTTCGACAATTCACACCCGCATCAAAGGGGATGCTGGACTCAGGCGACAGCGAATTGCCTTTGTCCCAGTTGGCTCGATTGGGGACGAAGAATTGCTGAGCTTGATGTCGGAGGATGTCCGAAGTTTCTTGCACGAGGCTAGAGTCTTGATTTGTGATCCTGACTATCAAGAGGTTAAAGGGATTGTCAGCAAGGCAGTGCAGCTAACAAGGAAAATTTTTGCTCATTTCCAATTAAAAGGTTTATCACCGGATAGCAAGGCTAAATCCTATGTAGACTATCAAACCTTGGAAGCGATAGTCAAGACGGTTTCTCGTCCTTCAAGTCGGTTGTTACCATCACTGGACAACGAAGCGCTAGTGATTCCAAAGAGCCTAACTTGTATGGGTCCGTTTTGGATGGAAGACTGGAGCGATCGCCAAACCGAGGAACGATTCAGCTTTGAGGGATGGCGGGCTAATATTCAGGAAAATAGCAGTCATCTTTTAGGATTGCTACCACAAATTTATAAAGGAACCAAGTTTCCACCAAAACTCAAACGTCCGGCGAATGAATTGCATAAGTTACTGATTCGCGAACGAGAGGAAAGAATACTTGAATACTCAACACTTCAGGCGTTGAAAACAGAAAATATTGTAATCAGCCTACCACTGGACTATCCTCATTTTTGGATTGAACAGTTAGAGGAGACTATTCGCGAACAGGTATTAGAAGACCCGGAAATTTGGAAGAATGCACTAGGACGTTCTTTAACGCCTCAAGGTTTAGTGATGCCTGTAATAGCACAGTATCGGTCATTTCCTTGGGTGGCTGTGGCAGGGCAGCGGGTATTTGCACAATTAGAAACAGTTTTTGACGATCGCTATTTTATGGCATCTAGTGAATTGAATCTTCTCAACACCATCCTGCTTGAGGATGAAACCAATAACAACTTATAAATTCCACTTTAATTCAAGCCTCTCACCAATGGAAAGGTTTTTACTTCCGTTCTTATAGAGGGCTAAAATCTACACAAGGTATCTGCCAAGCGCCCTCTTCTGTCATCCTCTATGGTGACCCGTCAGATGCCTATTGCCCAGACGATCAAACCACCAGCGACCATCGTCCAGTATTGGCAACGTTCTCTCTAGAAGAACCTGTTGAACCCACTCCCCCCAGTCGGGAACAGCAATTGTTAGACCAAATAAAGGAAGTGGAGCGCGAACTATTGAAACTTAAGACATTAGTGGAACACAGCAATTAAACACATCCTAAGATATATGGTGTGATCGTTGCTCAAAGGTGAATTAGCCGCGATCGCCTCTTCCATCTTTCCTCAACCTCACCATCTCCCAAGACACCCAGGGGTGTACAATGTACACCCCCATTTTCATCCTCTACCCCTTCGCGCTTTCTTATACCTATACCCCTTGACTTACAAGTATAAGTACGAGATAATGAGTACAGGTAAGCAAGGGGTACAAATCTATGACTTTTTACTGGTTAGACCAAAACCTTTGGGGCAAAGGCAGACAACCCGCCCAATGGGAGGCACAACTTATCGATGAGGCGTTACACTCTATGGAAGGGCTGACCCGCTCTAATGAAGATCAACTTCTCCAATTACGATCTCGCCTGACTCAACAGTTCCTCCAACAGGTTGGAGAATCCAGCCTCAAAAACTGTTTTAGCCGCCTCCACAAAGCTATCAAGATTCACTTCTCACCCGAATCGGGGCGACTCAATCAAGCCAACAGCATTTCACATCCCACCAAGCATGAGCCTGTACATATCGCTCTGCTATTGGTGGACACCCCCCAGGAAATTAAGGATAAAAACAATGCCCTCCATGGCGAAGCCCTGGAGTATAAGCATAGTAATGTCGCCTACATCGATAATCCACAAGCCATTATTGACAAGGGACGAGAACTACTCGAATTAGCCATAACCTCTCATCGTAAGGGAGATTTCTGCAATTACCGAGATTTGGGAGCTTCCTTGTGCCTGCTGGCAGGATTGCGACCCGTGGAAGCTTTACGAGATGCTGTCCTAGAGCCAAAGAGTAAATTTACGGTCATCATGGCTCAAGGACAAGCCAAGACCAGGGGAGAAAAACGAACCTACGAAATGCCCACTCTGATTGAAGCATCGAAGGTTCTAGAAGGTTACTCCATACTCCGGGAAATCTTCGATGCCAGTGACCTGAATGACAATGAAATTCAATCTTATAAGAATGGGGTGCGCGACCATGTGATCATGCACTTTAAAGACTTAGTGCCGACTCTCCAAAGACTCAATGGCGAAAAGCAGGTTAACACTCAGCGACTCCGGACAGTGTATGACACTCTGGCTACCTTCTACTACTGCCCTGCAAAAGTTAAAGACTTTGTGTTCGTCAAAGCCATCAACGGACACAAACCCCAGAAAGGGCGAAGCGATGCCGCCATGCATTACTTAGATTATCAAATGGCGGATAACGTGGTTGCCCAATACAATGGCAAACGCCAGGGCGTGAAGCTAAGAGAACCTGGAGTTAAAGTCCTAGACCAATTTCAGGATAAAGTTAAACCTATAAGAGTACCCAAAAACGATAAGATTTCTCAGGTGAGAATTTATCAACGCGATCGCACTCGTCTCGCCTCATTCTCCGAAGCTCTCGCTACCCCTAGCCAAAAGGACACTCTCTCGATTGTGCTCAAGCTAGCAGATATTACGCTTCGATTGGCTCAAAAATTGAACATTGACATCGACGAACCCCTTGACTTGGAGAACCTTGAGGCGACATTTTCTCAACGCCTCCAAGAACACCAGTCCTCTCCAAAAATAGAACCCGACCAAAAAAGCCGGTCAGAGGAAACGACTGAAACTGTCCCTGTTGATCCTATCACTCAACTTACAGCCGCTCTCAATCGACTCACCGATCACCTCGAACAACCAGCACCAGCGGCTAAAACTTCCAAACCCCAACCCGAAGAAGCACCTGCTTTCCCCTCATCTGCTCAAAGAGAACCCAAACAACGGAGTTCCGAGGCTTCCGAGGCTTATGTAAATAGGGCGATCGACGCCATTATAGACTTCAATAATGACCCGAATCGCCCTCAACCAGATAAATGGTTCATCGGCGTCTCACCGTTGAAGAAGATTACCAAGCGCAATCAAGTCTTGATTGAGCGGGTCTTGCAGCAACGAGAAGCTGACCTTAACCAACACCATTCCCAACATCAACTTACTCCCACACATAACTCCAAGGGCAGATTCGCCCCGAAAATTGAAGAGGTTATCCAGTTGGAATCTTGATCCGGTCAGGGAGTTCACGAATGCGATCGCTCCCCCAAACCGAAGGGGGTGTACATTGTACACCCCCTTGTAACAATACCAAATCAAAGAATCGATACTTTGATCGCACCACAGACGCTAAACCCTTCCTATGCAGCCTGAGTAAGAAAGGAAGACGATATAAGTCTTAGCATTTTTACCAAATATTGTGCGGCTTAACCGAAAAATTAGGTCTAATTACGGACGGCAAAATGTTCGATAAGCCTATCTTGCTCCTGCTTTTGCTCTCTCTCAAGTTTGGGAACCGGGGGTTCAAACTCATGGTCGATGTCTGCATAAAGTGCAAACACATCCAAGAATCGAGAGACTAAACCTTGGTCTAAATCAGGAAAAACTTCCTTGATTTGGCTAATCATCCGGTCGGAGTATTGCGCCTTACCATCAAAATATTCCTCTAGCTCTTTCCTGAAATACTGCGCCACTCCACCAACTAAAAGACATTGAGAATAAGTAGACGGTAAAATCTTGTCCAACCAGTTTTTTAGCGATCGCCAATGTTCAGCTCTGGCTGTATCAATGGCTTTGATGATTGACTCGCCCTCTTTACGGGCATTATCCTCTCCTTGAGATCGAATGAGGTGAGCTATATTTTCCAACTGGGGGGAATCTCCTGCTTGATAAATCGCTTCAGCCAGCTCATTGGATGGCGACTTCCCGCTGGTGAAAGTGCAGACTAGCTTCATCAGATTAATAAAGCCGTTTTCGGTCGTTACCGATCCCTTTAAATTAATCTGCCCCTTGTCGAACAAGAGCAAAGAGCTATTGCGATGTCCCAGCATAACGACGGGAATTAGGGAGGATTCAAAATCCCTTATCTTCCCCATTTGGTACGTTACCAGCCCACCTCCTTCGGGAAAGCAGATGAAGTCATCTAACTTGACTTTCAACTGCTGACCCCGAAAATTAAAATTTGACAAGGCTTCTGATAACTGAGATTTGAGGTCATTCTTGTTAGCGTACTCCCCAAAGGGAAGCAAACAGGAAAAAGAAACAGAGAGTCTTCCGCCTAAATTATGCCGCTGAACGATTACACCAATCGCTGCTAGAAATTTTGGGATGATTACTTCATACTTAAGAAGATCCAGCCGAGCATCTCCCTGATATTGGGTTCGTGCCAGATGCCCAACGATAACGGCTTCTGCTGAATCACTAGGAATTTGCAACCAAGCATCTGTTGTTGGACTACCCTCTCCTATAGATAATTTTTTCATCGCCTCAACACTCTCAACTGAGACACCCATAGCCACCTCTGGAGACATAGCTAGAGCGATTGGAGGTTCTCCTTCAATCTTGTAAATGAACTTTGAAACGCTTGAGCCTGGATCGGCGGCTAACACAATTTTTGTTTTCTTTGGCATTGAACTAACCTCCAAATAATTTTTCAGACGAATGATTCAGGCGGATACCTTCCTCTTCCTTTTCCTCTTCAAGATAGGTCACATCACTACCACCACCATTACCTTGACGGCAAGAATTGGCTGTCATCATTGTCATCGTGGGACTGATACCCAAAAGACGCATAGCTGTTCTCGCTTCGGCTGAACATCGTTCGGCATATTGAACAGCTACATCAAACATCTGTTTGTCTTCATTCCCATTAGCCGAAGACACTTTGGCTAGAAAATGCATCAGCAATAAATCAGTCACCACTTCCCGGCTTCCTCTGGGGTCTTGCTGGAGTTGGGAGATGACTTGCCCTAAAAGACTATCTGGATCTGCCTTGATTTTTAGTTTTAGCCATTTATACGATTTGGTCATTATTGAGTGACTTTCCCTACCTCCAGAACGGCTTTCGGTCAGTGTAGCGGAAGCCCCCATTGGATTACTTAGCCTTTTGGATAATTCCTCTATCTATCAAAAGGACTAGAGGTGTACAAAAGTTGACCGGAAATCAAGTTGACCTATAGTAGACAGGAGTTGACTAAATGGTGATTACTATTGACCGGACTTCTGCTCACACCCCAAACTCCCCCGATTTCTTCCTGAAAATTGGTCAATTTTAGTCCCTTATTAGTCAACTCATAGGGAGCATTAGTGATTGATTTTTCATTTTTGTCTCCCTATATTTCACTAATCAAGCTGTCTCGTTGTTCACACATTTTCTGCCTTTTTCTAGATGAAGCGCTCGCGGCTGATTGTGTAACGTAAGATAGTGGTTTTGGATTTGAACAAGAGAGTTATGTCTGAACGTAGGACTGAATGTATTAAGTTTAGATTATCTATAGAAGAGAAGGAAGCTCTACTACATAAAGCTAAACAATCCTCTCTATCTTTATCTGAGTATCTGCGACGCTGTGGACTGAATCGCCGACTTCCTTCTCCTAGAAACACTCTAAGCGAGGTTGAGATTAAGCAGCGGGTCAGGAAAGTTTTGAAAGCTGCTTCAAAATTAATCCGGCGATTCAACCGGAACCCTCATAGTGAAGCGGTTAGGAAGACGGTTAACGATTTATCTGAACAGGTACAAGCTTGTCAGGAGGTGGCTAACAAACGATGATTGGTCAGATTAATCTGTCTCAATCTTTTGGCGATACCTTACGCTATGTACTTGATCGGCAAGGTGTGTCCCTTGTTTACGATAATGTTGCGTTTAACGAACAACCATGTCACAAAGCGATCGCACTTTCGATGCGGGATACCGCAGAACTCAACTATCGCACAGACAAGCCCTGCTTTCATCTATCGATATCTCCGGCTGAATCAGACGAGCTGACGATAGAGGATTGGGAAGACCTAACCGAAGACCTGCTCACCTCCATGGGATGGGACGATCAGCAAGCGATCGCGGTACTCCATACTGATGAGGAATTCCCATCTGGCAAACCTCGCCCCCATGTTCATATCGTCGGTAATCTGATTGATGAAAACGGCGATCGCGCCAACACGGACTTTTCTAAGTACAGACTTCAGGAATCTCTTAGAAAGCTAGAGTCTAAGTACAATCTAACTCCTACAGCTTCATCATGGGAAGTCGCGAGACACCGCGACACATCAGGACAATTCCACCGCCAGGAAAAGGAATGGGAAGACTTTCAGGACGGTACACGCACCGAGCCACCGGAACCCACTGTTTTTTCTCAAGTCCAAAACACCTTAGACCAGGCGGTTGAAGTGGCTACCTCTTTCGAGGAGTTGGAGGAAGTCTTAGCCAACGCAGACATCCAGAAAGAGTTTACGCCGCACGGCTGGAAGTTTGAAAAGGATGGTATCTGGATAGCTGGCTATCAACTAGGGAAGCGTTACGCAAAATCGGCGATGGAAAGGAAATTCCAGGCGGATGAGCTTGAGCAGCAGGTAAACGACCAGTCCTCAGACCAAACGCCAACACTAGAAGAACTGGAATTGGAGCAACAGCCAAAGAACTCAGATCACAAGCCAAAGCAGCGGTTAGCCCAGCCGTATCGGAATTATCTTCGTTTAATAAGCGATGATAATGGTGATTCCTTAGAGTTCCCTGAGCGCGATCGCTCGATTGCTCGAAAGCTGCTCTCAGATGGCTATAAACCAGAGGAGGCTGCAATCATAGTAGCTCAATCGCCAGACATTCAAAAGTACCCCGACTATAAGCAGCGATTAGTCCTGACAAAAGATGTTGTGAATAGAGCGGTAGACGCGGTACAGTCCCAACAACAATCAAACACTCAGGCACAAACACAAACAGAGCCTGAATTATAAGCTGGGGGTAACGTCCATGGGAGGGCTGACTATATAAAAAAGTAACCCGTGGACGTAAGGTAGACTTATTGGTTATCGCCCTAACCATAAGCTAGGGGTAACGTCCATGGGAGGGCTGACTATATAAAAAAGTAACCCGTGAACCTGTCTGAGATCTACTCCTACTTGAGTTGCTCCGTGAGTTGTCGTGCGATCGCAGCCCATCGCCAAACCATCAGCTAGAGCGCCGGTCCAGTAATCACGATGGGGGTAAAGCATGAGAAAATGGGTTGACACAACAGTTGTCAGAGGTCTGATTAGATGAAGTTTTATAAAGAATTTCTCATTCTCATTTAAGTCAAGCAGGAAGAAAACCAATGCATCCACCACTGTGGCATCCGCCGATAGAATTGTCTGCCTCTGAACAAGTTATTGTTTCCCGTATCCGTCGCGCCAAACTATTTATCTTTTTACGCCAAATACGTCACCGTTTATTTGACGAACAATTCCAAAGGGAATTAGCCCAAATTTACACCGATAGCCCCAAAGGACATCCACCTGTCCCACCAGCCCAGTTAGCTTTAGTAGTGATTCTGCAAGCCTACACCGGGGCTTCCGACGACGAAGCCATCGAATCCTTACTGATGGACAAACGCTGGCAGTTAGTAATGGACTGCCTTGATTGTGAAAAAGCGCCTTTTGGTAAAGGTACCTTAGTGCGCTTGCGTGGGGCATTAATAAAGCGACGCTTAGATCGGCGATTGATTGAACGTACAGTGGAACTGGCAAGAGAAACTCAGGGATTTGGGCATCGTAATTTACGTGCCGCCCTCGATTCTTCTCCCTTATGGGGAGCCGGGAAAGTGGAGGATACCTACAATCTGTTGGGTCACGCTCTACGCAAGGCATTGGGTGTGATAGCCTGTCAGCAGGGGCGGGAGCTGGCAGTGGTAGCATCAGAAGCGGGAGTATCCATACTTCAGGCTTCAAGTCTCAAAGCCGCCTTGGATATAAACTGGGATCATCCACAACAACGCCAAATTGCCTTGGAGCAAGTCCTTAAAGCCTTGGAATCTGTAGAGTCTTGGTTAGCTCAACTTCCCCAAGATGATATGAATCAAACAGTCAATCAAACTCTTGGCATCGCACGCCAGATAGAAGCACAAAATGTGGAAGTAGATTCTGATGGTTCACCTGTGCTGCGTCGTGGGGTAGCTAAGGATAGGCGTATTAGTATTGAAGACCCAACCATGCGTCACGGTCGCAAGAGTTCAGCGGTAAAATTTAATGGTTATAAGCGCCATGTGTTAACCGATTTAGACAGTGGCTTGGTCAGAGCTGTGGGTTTAACCCCAGCTAATGTTCCAGAAGCCTGGGTGAGTGATGCTATTAGCGCCGATCTGAGAGCGCAGCAGGTGAAGTTAGTGGAGTTGCACATTGACCGAGCTTACCTGAGCGCTAAACTAGTACGTCAACGTGAAGAATTACGAAGGCGTCAATTAACTTCTTTGGGACGAGCTAAGAATCGAGAGCGCACGGCAGTTGAACATTCCTTGGCACATCTGGGACGTTGGCAAGGCAATCGCGCTCGCTATATCGGTTTACGCAAGAACCTGTTTGACTGGCGACGTGCCGCCGTTGTTCACAACCTTCACGTTTTGGCTCGCCACTTTGAGCGGAGGTTTACGCCGACAAGTCTTATGACACCCAATCCGGGGAACACTACCACCAATCAATATCCATCACAACAATAAAATCGACGCGATCGCACAACTGTTAAATAATCCTACTCCCGATGCTGAAAGTTTCCGGTGGCCTTTGTTTCCGGTGCTTCACCGGACATGATATCACTCCTGCATGGCAGCCAATTCTACAGGTGGATACCACAGTGATGGATGTATTCAGTTTTTGAAGTTCGACTTAAATGAAACATACTTTGTAAAACTTCACACCATCCGACCACTCACAACTGTTGTGTCAACCTATTTTCTCATGCTTTACCCCCATCGTGATTACTGGACCGGCGCTCTAGATGGGGGCTAGGGGGGATCTCTGATTAAGTAAAGGTTTCAGCCTTAAGTTTACATTAATGTTCATCAAGGGTTACCTACAGATGGAGGTGCAATGGTAAAACCTGCACCAGTCCTGAGCGTTGATGGCGAGGGAAATTAAGCGATCGCGTAAAATAATCTTTAACTGTATTAATTGCTTTCTATCTTAACTACTGATGACAACCGTTACGCTTAACCTCAATCCAATTTTTCACCTGAATCAAGAGCAATTTTATCATCTTTGCCGAATCAATCCCGATGTAAAATTTGAACGTAATGCGAAAGGAGAACTGATCATCGTGTCCCCCACAGGCGGAGAAACGGGAAAACGAAATGCTGGAATTATCGCTGATTTCGTTATTTGGAATCGACAAACTGGATTGGGAGAAGTTTTCGACTCTTCCACCTGTTTTCACCTGCCCAATGGGGCAAACCGTTCTCCCGATGTGGCTTGGATTCAACAAGAACGATGGGATGCGCTGACAGAGGAACAGAAAGAAAAATTCCCCCCCATTGCTCCGGATTTTGTTTTGGAGTTAATGTCACCCAGCGATACGTTACCAGAAACCCAAGCTAAAATGCAGGAATACATGAATAATCAAGTCAGACTGGGTTGGTTACTCTATCGACCAACTCGTCGCGTTGAAATTTATCGCCAAGGGCAAACGGTAGAAATCCTGGAAAATCCGACCCAGTTATCGGGAGAAGATGTTTTACCGGGTTTTATTTTAGATTTACAAATTGTTTGGAATTGAATCCTTATCCAACATGACAACCGTTACGCTTAACCTCGACCCAATTGTTCACCTGAATCAAGAGCAATTTTATCATCTTTGCCGAGTCAATCCCGATGTAAAATTTGAACGCAATGCGAAAGGAGAACTGATTATCGTGTCCCCCACAGGCGGAGAAACGGGAAAGCGGAATGCCAAGCTAACCACTCGATTTTGTTTGTGGAATGAACAAACAAACCTGGGAGAAGTCTTTGACTCTTCCACCTGTTTTCACCTTCCCAATGGAGCAAACCGTTCTCCCGATGTGGCTTGGATTCAACAAGAACGATGGGATGCGCTGACAGAGGAACAGAAAGAAAAGTTTCCCCCCATTGCTCCGGATTTTGTTTTGGAGTTAATGTCACCCAGCGATACGTTACCAGAAACCCAAGCTAAAATGCAGGAATACATGAATAATCAAGTCAGACTGGGTTGGTTACTCTATCGACCAACTCGTCGGGTTGAAATTTATCGCCAAGGACAAACGGTAGAAATACTTGAAAATCCGACCCAGTTATCGGGAGAAGATGTTTTACCGGGTTTTATTTTAGATTTACAACTTGTTTGGAATTAAACCCTAAAAAAGTAGAAATTTTCTAGTGGAACGTTTGTTAATTGTAGGGGCGGGTTTAGCCGTTTAATTTTGCTATCGACCGATAACCTCAAAGACAAAACCCGCCCTTCGCCACTATTTGATCGTGTGTGTTACAGGACAAAATAAGATTACAGCGTCAACGATTGCGGATTGGTTTCAATCAACTTCGCCAAATCTTGTAGGAATGCTGCTGCATCAGCACCGTACACAATCCGGTGATCACAAGTCATATTCACCTGCATCTGATTCCGTACACCCATCATGCCATCCGTTGTCGCCACAACTTGTGGACGTGATGCGCCAATGGCTAGGATTGCCCCTTGTCCCGGCGGTAAAATCGCATCAAAACGGTCAACGCCATACATGCCTAAATTCGAGATCGTAAACGTACCGGAACTATATTCCTCCGGTTGCAACTGCTTGCGTCGGGAGCGTTCAACCAACCCTTTCCAGGTGCGAGACAAGGAATAAATATCCACCTCATCGGCTTTTTGTAAGGTTGGTGTAATCAGTCCCCCATCTGCCATAGCCACAGCGACAGCCACATTGACGCCAGCGTGATACTGAATCCCCTTTTCCGTGTAACAAGCATTGATCGTGGGATGTTGTTTCAATGTCACAGCGACGGCTTTCGCTAATAGGGCAGTCATGGTTACGCCCTTAGGCTTAATTTGTTTATACAGCTTATCCAATTCATTGGTAGTGATGGTGTACCCCACCCGGAAAGATGGCACCTGAAGACTCGCCACCATATTCCGCACCACAGCATTTTGCAGGGTGTTGAAGGGAACCACTTCACCGAGGGGGACAGAAATAGGTGTCGTGGGTGTAGCTGTCGGTTGAGCCGCAGGCTGAGATGGTGCCTGTTGCGGTGCAGCAGCGGGTTCAGGTTGGGTCGTTTTTCCAGCAGCAGCTTCCACATCTTCTGCCACAATGCGTCCATGAGGACCACTACCCGTCAACGTGTCGAGTTCAACCTTCAACTCCTTAGCTAATTTCTTAGCCCTAGGAGAGGCGACAGTGCGTCCATTGCGACGACTAGGTGTATCTTGCGCTTGGGGGGCGGCTGAGACAGTAGCAGGTTCAGGTTCAGGTTTTGGCGTTTGATCTGTTGGCGTTTGATCAGACGAAGTACTGGCTGGGGCTGAGGCAGAACTGGATTGGGAGGCTTGTTGTTTAGCCGTCTCAATTTCGTCAGGAGTTTCGGCTAGTAGGGCAATTGCCTCTCCGACAGGCACAGTTTCGCCTGCGGGTACAGTAATGACGGCTAGATAGCCCTCATAGAACGACTCCACATCCATATCCGCCTTGTCAGACTCAACCACTACCACGGTTTCGCCTTTTTCTATTTTGTCGCCTGGGGATTTTACCCAAGAGACAATTTTACCTTCGGTCATGGTGGAGCTAAGGGCGGGCATGAAAACTTCGTTGATCATGAGGTGGTATTCCCTATGAACTAGGCGTTAAATAACAATAGCATTTGCCAGATCGCATTTTAGCGTGATGACGGGTTCTCAAACTGTAAAGGTCGAAAATAGGGAACACCTCGGCTTACCTCGACTTACCTCGGACTTCGGCGTGAGCGCGGACCCCTGAGCCTGTCGAAGTTCAGCCGAACGCTTCGCTCGGTAACATGCTCGGTGTGTAACAGGGAACAGGGAACAGGAAATAGGGATTACCCACCCGCCCCTAAATCTGGGTGCTTCTCCATACCAACCTACAATAGAATTAGCCGCTTACATAGAAAGCTGATGGATTGGATGGTCAAATCGGGCAAAATTTCTTTGGTGAGTCTCGCTGGTATGGTAATCCTGCTGACGGCTTGTACCAGTAATCCCCCAAAAGCGACAATCACAGACACTAATCCTTCACCTGATGAAACGATTTCCTCATCGACTGAGCCATCCCCCGATTCTCCCGGTAATTCAACTCCCCAGCAAAATTTTTCATCGCCTCAGACGCCAGCAGCTAACCGGGAAGATTATCGTTCTATTGATTTATCCCAACAGACAGATAGGACGAGTTTAACCGGGAGTGATCCCAAGGCGATCGCACTCTCGGCGTTTGGCAATACTGAGTCGAACACGGATTCAGCCAGCGTGGATGTTTCTTATCCTAAACCGGATCAGGCAATTGTGATTCTGACTCAAACTGGATTAAAGGGTGATTCTGTGCAAGATATCCGCTATCGCGTTGAGTTCCAGAAAAATCCCTCTGCTCAAGCTAACGAACAATGGCAGATGATTTGGGCAGGATCTCAGTTCAAATGTTACCCTGGGCGCGGTCATCAGGAATGGTCACCTGAACTTTGTTTGTGAGCGGGTTTTCTGGGCGCACGTTGGTAAAGGGCGCACGTCGGTAAAGGGCGCACGTCGGTGCGCCCCTACAGTAGACAAATTATCGACATCCTAAGGATGCGCGAGTCTCTACTCCCGTTTTCGAGTTAACCCCATTAGCTCTAGTACAGAGATTTTGGACTTGTAAGCGATCTAAAACTGCATTGCTGAAGTCAGCACCCGTAATTTTAACGTCATTTAAGCGAGAACCTAACAAAATTGCTTCCTCTAGAACCGCATCACTCAAATCCGCCCCTTTGAAGTTAACTTTATAAGCAATGCTGTATGAAAAATCTGCACCCTGTAGATTAGCATCAGTCATCGTAGAATCACTAATCACCACACTGCGTAAATCGGTATTGCTTAAATTCGTTTGCGTCAGATTCATGTTAGATATCTCCAATTCCGCTAAATTTTGACCGGAGAAATCCATGGCACTTAGATCCGATACACCGTCATTAATAAGCTGTCGGGCAGAGGGATTAGCAGCTTGGGCAGATAGGGGAACTAAAACCAAAACCAACGCCAAAATTAGAGCAGCGAGTCCTTGAATAGACTTAATAATACTTTCTTTCATTGCAACTGTTGCCGAAAACATCCTTTCTGCTGTACCTTACGCCAAATCTTAACCACATCGGTATAACTGATAGGGAATACCAATCCGGTAATGGTGACTCGGATCAAGGATACAGGTTTTTTGGTTCGCGATCGCAAGATTTTGGGGATAGTCTCGACGCTTCAAGCCAGGAGCGATTATCCATAGATTCAATGGAGACGCAGAAGGTATCGCTAATTCCGATAACTGCTGCCAAACCTGATTATATCCCTGTTGGCGACTTAAAAAGGCGATCGCGCGATCGCCCTGTTGACTCCCATCCTCTGATACGTTCTCCAATGCCAAGGCAAAGCTTAATCCTAATCCTACATCCTGAAGATCCTTATATCCCATCACCATGATCAGGGGAACCGTGGGTTCAATCGTCATATTCTCTGCTACTTGCTGAGGATAATAGGGTTTGAGAAACACCAAATTAGCCACAACACAAACCGTACTCACCAGAGAGATAGCCAACGTTAACACGATTACCCCTCTCCCCTGCATCCCGACACCCCTGCGCCCAGACGCGCCATGAGACGCGCCATGGTTTACGGTTAAACTCGCTGCCAATAGCGCACAAATCGCTGGATAATAAACAAAGTTATAACGGGGAACAACGGAGATATCCTTACCTAATCCGTAAATAATTGCCAGAAATTGCAGCAATACAGCCCAGGTAAACCCGAATAGCGTTAACGTGGCTAACTGAGTTGAAGGCTGATGCAGCAGTCGTTTAACTCCCACGCCTCCCCGCCAAATAATCCACCCACCCAACCCTAGAGTTAATCCTCCCATGGGTATCACAATCCACAAGGGTTGATTTTCCACGGGTAAAGCAATCATCATCAGGAACCAACCCACCAGTAATTGCACCAAAGGCGTAATACTATCCGGTGGCGGTAGCCAACTGGTTTCTGAACGCCCCATATCTGCCAAAAGCATACCCCACCACGGCAGATAACTAACTGCCATTCCCGCCATTACCAGCGCCACAGCACTCCAACTCCCACTCGGTAAGCGCCGACGATACCAAATCATCCCGGAAAATAGGGTCAAAACTTGAGCAATGACAGCCAGAAGAAAAAAGTAGTGGACATAACAACCGATACTATTCACCATACCCCAACCTAGCCATAGCCACGGGGAAGGCATTTGCTGATGGTAAAGACGCTGCTGAATCAGGATTAATGCCAATAGTGCCAGAATAATCAGCAGCATGGGCAATGTGTAGTGACGCGCTTCCTGAGACAGGTAAACCGCAAAAGGAGACACCGCCATTAACGCGGCGGCGATTAATCCCGCGATTGGCGAAAAGATGAGACGATTGAGAACGTAGATTGCCGCGATCGCACCCACTCCGATTAAAGCTGGAAATGAGCGCAACGCCCAAGCTAACTGTTCGGTTCCTGTAAACCTTAACCACGAATGCATTAAACAAAAGAATAAGGGAGGATGAGTCGATTGTTGAGCAAGGGTTTGGGCAATATCTCTACAGCTAGTTTCGGGTTGGAGGGTGAAGAATTCCTGGAGAGTGGACAAAGGAAATATGACATCCAACGGTAAATCATTGTACTCCCGTCCTAGGCTAAAGAAAGCCGTGAGAACTTCATCCAGCCACAGGGGTTTTAAGTCAAGCTGCCAAAATCGGAGGAGGCTTCCCAGGATAATGATTCCAGCAAGGGCGAAATAATAGTGAATGGGGAACAATTTACTGGGAAAATGAAGCCGATTTAGACCCAGATGTCTTATATGCGATCGTAACCAATCAGCCCATTCCACACTACCCAAATACTTCACCCAATCTCCAAAATCAATGGTTTCTTAATAGAAATATTACTAACTTAAGCTGGGTTCGTAGTAGGCACTTTAGTGCCATTCTGCTTACGAGTATGAACCCCTCTGTACAATACCATCTTGAACACTGGCTCTACGATAACCCCTGGAGGGTAGATTTTTCAGGTCAAATTCCTCACCATTTTCTCGTTTCCAAATCTTGTAATCAGAAAACGTGAGCGGGGTTTGGGGTTCACAATCTTCCGGGATATGATCGGCTGACACAAAATACACTGCACCCTCTCCCATAACCTGAGCGATACCATTCCGGTTCACCACCAGCGAGGTTCCCTCATCAATCCCTATCCCCAAGACACTATCAGCGATTCCATCCCGAAGTTGACGCGCCATGAATGTCATCAAACGACCCATGCGATCGCGATCGCTAAAATGGGTATCTATTACAGTACCCTTCATTAGCGACCAGTTGAACAGATCATAACTAAACAGAATATCTTCATAGGGATCATCTAAGGCATATTCACTATCAACCGCATCCGAACAGGCGTTATAAATAAAATCACTTTGAATCATCGCCCCAGCACTGGTTCCCCCAATCCCACCGCCCTTAGCGCCAACGGATTTAATTGCCTCTGCTGTCGCCGTATGCTTAAAATTGCGGGTATAGTCGCACTGATCGCCACCTGCAAAAAATAACACCTCAGCTTGGCGAATGGTATCCGCGACATCTGGAGAATTAGCATCATCCCGACTACGAATCACCAAGGTTTCCACCGAATCCACCCCATTCATCGCCAGAATCGGTTCATTATAGCCAGCCGAACCCGATGAGCGAATCACAACTACATCAACCTGAGCCGAACAGTCGGTGCAACCTCTCGCCTGATTAATCATCCACTGAATCGCTTCATCCACATCAGCCCCCCCGCCGCCTAAGTCAAAAGCAATACCTGCGGGAACATTGACATCCGTCGAATTGCCATCCAAATAGCGGATAACCTTGGCGGATGCTGGTGCAACCCACAGCGACAAGCACATTAATACTATTGCCACCAGCTTGATGATTTTGGCAAGGGGCAAGCCAGAGGTAGATTGACAATGACGATAACCCATAGAATTATTGGAAAATAAACCCCGATATCAATAGTGGCACGAGTAAAAGGGCAGATATAACTGCCACAACCGTGACTGGATCTACATTGATAACGTTTTTTTCAGGTTTATTGCTCATCGAACACCCTCCCAAATTGACTAAATACTGCTTTACCACCCGGATGGGTAAACTGCTGTCCCTATCTTACTGCCAAGTGGGTGATCAAGATGGCAGATGAGGGATAAAACAGTCTTAGTACAAAGATCTAGAAAAGTACGTTTGGTTGTCTTGTAGGGGCGGGTTTCACGGCTCACATTTTTTCCCGCCCTGATGTAACTAAACCCGCCCCGATCAAGGTGCCAGGATTCTCTAACCAATCACCAATGACGCATGACTAATACGGGTCTTGCTGGATAGAAGCGTCTCTATGTATCCTACTGATGGAACGGTTTGTCAATAAAAGGTGCTGTCATGGCTAATTCAAAAAACGTCCTGGGTACAGAACTAGAAACCTGTTGCACATCTCCCATGACCGGATTTTACCGGGATGGGAAATGCAGTACTGGAGGCGGTGACTTTGGCGCTCACGTTGTTTGCGCTCAAGTTACTGAAGAGTTTCTGGAATTTACCAAACAGCGTGGGAATGACTTGAGTACACCCGTTCCCGGATTTAATTTTCCCGGTTTAAAACCAGGCGATCGCTGGTGTCTATGTGCCTCTCGTTGGCAAGAAGCCCTCGAAGCGGGCGCTGCACCTCCTGTGGTTTTGTCTGCTACTCATGCATCGGCTCTAGAATATGTTTCCTTAAGTGAACTTAAACAACATGCTCTTGATGCTCAAGGTGCCTAAAAAATTTTGGGATTTTAATCCAAACGTATTTGAGAGTTTGTGATGTTATGTCCGTTTGTGTTTAACTTGTTTCTAGAGCAATAGGTGCGTTACGCTTCGCTAACGCACCCTACAATTAACTCATGAATTATGACTTATCCGTTTTGGAGTTTTGTACAGAGGAAAGAACCGGATTAGAATCAGTATCAACATTGTCTAAAGCGGGTTTTAGAATCTGCCAAGCTTGTTGCGCTTCTGGTAAAAATTGATCCCGTGCGGCTTTAGCTTCAGCAAATTTGATTAACGTTTTGGCGAAACTTTTATCCGTCGCTTGCTGCATTTGTTCGGGAGTCAGGGGTTCAGGGCTAAAGAGTGCCTCAATTACCGGACGTAACTCCAACGCCTGCTGCTGTACCTCTTCTAAGCTAACTCGTAAGCTGGCTAAATTCGCGATCGCTTTCACCGCTTGAATGATTTCTGGTTCATCTTCTGGCGATTCAACGGCTGATGGGGGACCAACCACAATTAAATCTTCACTGCTTAACCCATCGGCAAAACTATTCGCATCTAAGCTGGTATCCTCTGGGTCATCCATCCGGCGTTCAATTTCTTCCAGCGCCTTTTTGCGACTGCGATCGCTATCCGTTCTACCGCTGACTTCGATAAATAAACCCAGTTCCTTTAAATGTTTGGTGGTGTACTGAATCGTCGATTTCGTCATAATCGTTTCGATAAACAATAATTATAAACTACGATAAACTGTTATATCTTCAAAGAAAAACCAACGGCTTATCCTTCAACGGCGCAAACGCCTCAGCATCAAATCGATATAAAGAGGCTGGACGCCCTGCTCCCCGTGAGGCTTTTAGACCCGTATCGGCTAAAAAACCCAACTTCAACAAACGGGTGCGGAAGTTAGAATAATCCGAAAAGTTTTCGCCTAAAACAGTAGTATAGAGTTGATAGAGGTCACTGAGCGTAAAAACATCGGGTAATACATCAAACGCGACAGGACTATACTCCAACTTATTCCGCAAACGCTGATATCCATACTCGATAATTTTGCCATGATCGAAGGCTAGGGACGGTATTTGCTTAACCGGATACCACGCAATACCACTCACTCCCTCAGCAATGAACTGTGCTTCTTCAAAGCGAACTAAGGCAAAGTAGCTAACCGATAGGTAACGAACGCCAAAGCTTTTTGGGGATTCCCTAGGATCACGATGGGGACCACCAAAGGTGTAAAGTTGTTCTAAATAGAGATTATTGACCCGAATTTTTTCCACCAGAACTCGATGGGCTGCATCTTCTAGGGATTCTCCCTGACGCACCAGCGTTCCTGGCAAACTCCACTGACCGGAAAACGGGTCATCTTGGCGCATGATTAATAGCACTAAGACGCGGTTTTGTTGAGTATCGACAGAGAAAATAACCGTGTCAACACTGACTTTAAAGTCAGCTAACACAGATTGGTGTACTGGTTTGATGCCGCGTTCTGACATGATTATCCAAAACAGTGACGTTTTGAACGTAAAAAAGTGACAGTTCCCATAAAAGTATAGCGAAGAACACCCAGGTTCCGGCATCATATTATGTCCGGTGGAATACTTACACTATAGGTGGAGACAAGGCAGAGGGCAGAGGGCAGAGGGCAGAAGGGAAGGAGCAAGGTTGCAAGGAAGAAGGATATTATGGTTATTTCGGCGGACATGATATCATGAGTGATCAATCATATAATTTTTCTCGATTGATATAGTCTTCAACAGAAGGTGTGATTACATCTGAGTCTCCTTTTTCACGATAAGCTGTAGAGGACACTCCAGGAACGTTCAAATCCGCGATCGCAACCTGAGTGCCAAGCTGCCTTAATCGCTGTACACCCGCTTCGTCTATGTCATAACCGGGACGCTGTACAACCAGTAACCGGACTTGACTGAGTAATTCTTCAATCCGATACCAACGGGGTATTTGATTCACTAAATCTGAACCCACTACGAGAGTATAGTCCATCTCATCCCCCCAAATTTCCTTGGCTTTGGCTAAGGTTTCCAGAGTTCTGCTACGACTCAACTCTTCATGTACGCCAATATTGTTACAGGGTGTGTCAAGTTCAGAAATTAACACCTCTAACATCCGCTTACGGTGTTCCAAGGAGGTTTGGTGAGACTTAAACGGATTATCTGATGCCCAGACAGCGACTTTCTCGTAGTGCTTTGACAACCATCTGAGAATGGTTTGATGGGCGGCTGTGGGTGGATCAGCACTGGTTCCGAATAAGGCAATAGTGGTCATGTCAAGTCCGTTAGCATTGTCATTATAGGGTTATACGGGGGGATACAGATAAAGGCTGGGTGTAATTGCTTCATCCTGATAATGGGAGCTATTAAACTGGCATTCCCTAAACGTTTAAGTCGCACTATTTCAAGAGGCGTTCTAGTCGTTTATATACATCATCATCGTTACGCTTACCAACCAAGATTACTTCAACAAAATCGCGGGAATCCTCGTCCTCAACTCTCGTAGGGCGAGGAGGGATAGCGGGATGCCGGAAGAATGGAGGCATCCAATTTTTTTACGCTACGCATAAGCCGTTATTTCTTCTGATTAACTCGACTTTACTAGGAGCAAACTGCCCAATTCGCTTCCAGGTGTAGTCACAAACAGAAACCTTCTGAGACTTTTTGGTATCGGTAAACCCACCAACATAGCCGATGTAAGACTTCCCAGCTTTCTCTGCTGTGACCAAATCGCCAATCCTTACTCCAAATGGTGTGATTGTTCCACCCTTACGTTTCCTTGTCCCCGACTTATCCGGGACTTCAAAGTGCAGTTGGCGGCGAAAAAAGCCGTACTCTTTTCCCCGCTTCACCGCACCGGGACGGGTGATGATTTTGAATGGGGAGGGGGTCACGTTGACGCCACCCTTGTGGATATAACCATGGGAGTTAGAACCAATGAATGGGACATATTTTATGAAATACCCACAAGCTAACGCCACTCCATCAACCGCATGGGTCTCCGGTTTAGCTGTGGACTTGTTCGTTTTATCCTTCTCTAGCCCTAGTTGGGTTCGGAGTTGAGATGTACCGTTCCCATCCTTTTGCCAACCGTGCCGAACATAGACGGGGGCGATTTTTTCCATTTGGGATATTGCCCAATTCTGACCAACCATCACCGGGGAGAAGCCCTTGCCCGACTTGGCGCGTTTGCGTTGGGTTTTGTCTATGTCGGCTTTAAGGAGCTCATAACCAATCGCTGCCACCGGGAAGATAGCCGCTAACTCCGTAACCACCCTTAACTCCAATTGCCGCGAGGCTTTAATGGATGGGGGTAGCTTACATTGTTTGCGATTGTCGAACCGGCATTGCCGATGGTTACGCCGCTTAAACGAAACTTCTCGGTTAATCCGCCGTCCCCGTCGAGATCGTCGTAACATGGCGCGGGTTTCCATTCGTTTCTTGACTCGCCCAAACGGAAGGATAAGGTGTAGTTGTAGCAGGGTGCATTTAGCCGACTGGACACCGACACCGGAGTAAGACTTGCCCGGATCGACTCCAACAGCGATTGGTTGCACTTCCTCAGCCGATGGTTGTGTGGTGAGCTGGACGTAATAGACGCCCAAGTCGGACCACTTCCCCACCGCCTTACCTTCGGACACCCACCGTCTAGCCCTGGATGGCTTGGTAGGCATTAGTGGTTTTCCTTCTTTACTAACTACTGGAACACGATTCATAGATATAATCCACTCGTGTAAATGTTTACGTCTCTTAAGGCATTGGTAAGGGTGTGTCCTGGAATTACCCAGTTCCCAAAGATTCTTGGGTTCCTACATTTAAGCCAAGCTAGAGAAGTGCTTGGAAGTGATTGTCCCTTACCAACTCATGCCCTATTCATGACTTCCTGGCAGGTTCCCTCTGCCAATCCCCGTCCTCACGAAGTAGAGCGGGGTTCATGAAATACTTCACTGTGGTGATCGCGGGCATCTATGAGAGTATAACTATGCATAGCTAGATTTAAGGTTCACGACTAATGGTATTCTGTCTTAATTGTAGATGACTATCATCACCGTTCTATTCGGCTGAAGGGAGCAGACAGCTAGGGAGGATGTCAAGAATTAGACATCAGCGGCTTCTTGCTCTAATCGTTTTTCCGTCTGTTGAGTAAGCTGTTTTAATTCATCAGAAATATCTACTTGTAGAGGCTGGGGATCATCAAGTTGGCGGATTGCATCAGGAATCATTGCCACAGTCGCCGCTGTACGTTTTTTGATGTCCGCTAATGGTTCCGGTGGGTTTAACCGTTTACCTGCTTGAACCATTAGTTGTAACAATGGCTGTTCGTTGGCTTGAGGAGATTCGGATGCCGTTGCGAGTCGATCTTTGCTAATTTTCCCGTCAACACAATTACGGAAAACTTGTTTGCGTCCAGGATAAGTTTCTTTACTACTCGACTGTTTCATGGTAGGAATACCATCCATTTCCACCAGTTTATACACCCCATTAACTGGCTTTCCGGTTACCAGTCGTGTACCAACACCATAGCCGTCAATAATACCGCCAGCCTGTTTAATTTTGGCAATTTCCCATTCATCCATATCACCACTGGCAAAGATTTTCGCTTCTGGTAGCAGCGAGTTCACTTGTTTAGACAGATCAGCAATATCTCCAGAATCTAAGCGCACACCTGCAACCTTAGTCTGATTTGCTTTAACCTGTTCTGCCAGACGTTGAGCCGCCGCAACTGTATCATAAGTATCAATTAATAGAGGCGCAGTGGGAAAATAGCGTTGAAATGCATTAAATGCCTCATCCTCACTCCCAGATACAGCAGCAATTGCCATCACCAGCGAATGTGCCATTGTGCCACTGGGTTTTTGGTTCAACCTCAGCGCGGCGACCACATTGGAGGTAGAATCAAATCCAGCGGCTAGTGCTGCCCGTGCTGCCCAGATTGCGCCTTGTGGACTAAATGCACGGCGAGTACCAAATTCCAACAGCTTGGCATCCTCTCCCGCAACATCTCGCATCCGCGCTGATCGAGTTGCAATCAGGGTTTGGTAATTAATCGTATTCAGAATATACGTTTCGACGAGTTGGGCTTGCCACAAAGGGGCTTCGACGCGCAGCAGAGGTTCATTGGCAAATACGGCAGTTCCTTCAGGTACAGCCCAAACATCGCCAGAAAATCCTCCTGACTTGAGGACTGACCAAAAGCGTTCTGGGACTTGATCAAATAGCCCTGTTGCTTGCAACGCCTCTATATGGGATTCGGAGAATTGAAGCTTTTCCAGATAATCTAACGCCTGTGCCAATCCCATAGCAATTAAATAGCCAAAGCCGTTAGGCAAACGTCGCACGAATAACTCAAAGCTGGCGCGTCGATTCTCTAACCCTTCACCCACATAGCAAGCTGCCATGGTCAGTTGATAGAGATCGGTTAATAGGCTGTAATCGCTTGGAGTGAGAGTGAGTTGTTGGTCTTCCTGTGGCATAAGTTTCAGATGGGTATTGTTCAGCGTTGATTGTTCCTGGCGCATTGCCTCCCTATTCCCTATTCCCTATTCCCTTTTTACCCCAACTTATCCGATTAGCTGGGATATTACCTGCTTTACGCCTTAAAGGTCAAAATCGGTCGTAAACGCGCCACTACACTGACCATCTCTGCCTTAACTTGTGCTTCAATTACGGGTTGAATGGGCTTATAAGCCACAGGTGCTTCTTCAATCCGCCGTTCTTCCCGCAGGGTAATGCAATCAACACCCGTTAACCCTAAGGTTTCCTCACTATAACCCGCCCCGCGACGACTCAGTTCAAAGCGCGATCGCAACCGTCCCGCCCCATGAGATGCACTCCAGAGAAAGGCGGGATTTCCTCGACCCACGACTAGATAAGAGGGTGTCCCCATTGAACCCGGAATAATCACAGGCTGTTCGGCATAAGCCGGACAAGCGCCTTTGCGAGTGATCCATCGATGAATTTGAGCGGATTCCTTTTGAGGCAACGTAATATTATGGGGCAAATCATAAACCAAGGGGGCTTCTACATCCCCATAAACCTGCCGTAAGCGCAACCGTAACAGTTCCGCTAACACAAGCCGATTCACAAAACCATAGTTAGCGGCGGTTGCTTGGGCTTGCAAATAATCCTGCACCAACTCAGGGTTCCGGTGAACCGACAGAGAAAACAGCCGAGACTCTGGATAAGGATGTCCTTGTAACCAAACCGCTTGAGTACGGGTTCGCCACAGTCCCCCAATAAATTTACCCACATTCCGGGAACCAGAATGCACCATAAATGCCAATTGCCCTTCTCGCACTCCCCAAGCAAACGCCCTTGCCCGATCTTCAACCGTCTCAACCACCTGAATTTCCACAAAATGATTGCCACCACCAATTGTCCCCAATCCCCCATCTCGCACCCATCCCGCCTCGGGAACGAGTTCCTCTGGTGCCCACCGCATTGACCCATTCAGGGAACCGCCCAAGTAAACGCGATCGCATTCAGCCGCTAACTGATCCAGTTGAGAGTTGACGAAACTACCCGTTGGCGCATCCAGCATCCCATCCAGCCAACCTGGAATCCCATGTTCAAATAAAGCCCGACTGGTTTTGGCTGTCATCGTGACATCACGAGTACCCAAAAAGTAATCCCCTTTGATCAATTCAACCAAGCGATCGCGTTTCTCCAAAAAGTCATCAATCGATAAATCCGCCAGATGTAATCGCATCCCACAGTTGATATCAGAACCAACGGCGGCGGGAATAATCATCCCTTCCGTTTCTACGACTGAACCGATAGCAACTCCGGCGTCACCGGGGTGAAAATCCGGCGTGGCGCAAACCTGACAAACATGACCCCCCGATGGATGGCGAATGTTTGCCAGATTCGCCAACTGTTTAAACGCTTTCGCTTCCACAGGAAACTCTTCTGGCAGTAAAACCTCTGCTACAGGCGCATTGGCAGAATTGTGGAGACGTACAGAGTAGATCGGATGGTTGTAGTGAACATCCAACCCCTGTCGAGACAATGCCCGCAGGAGTCGGCGCAAATTTTTCGGCTGCATAAGTATACCTAACAAGTCACAACGACTTGCCTGAATCAATGTGGAGCATTTGGCAGACTTCGGTGCAGCAGCCGCAGTTAAGCCTGCTTGTGCCATTATACGATCAGGCGTTTAAGTTTGGAGAACTCTCGTCGCGAATGTCGGGATTTCCCAGCATGAGTGCAACCAATCATTACAGAATGTTAAGGATGTAAACGAAAATTTATACAAATAGCGAATAATCGGGCGTTTGACTGAAGCTTGGGAAAAGTATTGCAAACATAATCAAATAAATGTTGCAAAATACTGTTTTTTTGTGGTGTATCCCTCATAATCTAAAGTGAATTGCATACCAATACATTAATTTAAATCTGATTGAAATTTACTCGATTAGGAGGACAAGGTTATGAATATTTCCAAACTGTTTGCAGAAATGACCCAATATATATCAGAAGCGGTTGTGAGGATTTTCGGTCCCAGTGATGATGCTTATCCATCTACGGGCGTGCAACCCTTCAGTGGTGAACCTTTCCACGAACCCAGAAGAGCGGATTGGTAACCTCTGATAACAATCGGTAAAAAATCGGTTTGGTAATTGTTCATGGGTTCATTCCAAAAATTAAGTTGGTGAAGTGGTTAAACCTATCTTCACCAACTTTTATTTAGGTATTTTTTATATATAAAGGAATTTGATTGGATAAGCTGACTACTCGGTGTCTACTACCTTCGACCGCTCTGATGGAGAGTTTCGTCTCCCGTTGGTAGTAACAAAGTGAAGGAAGCGACAAAAACTTCACACCACCTTAGCTCAGCAATTGTGCTGCACCGTTCGCACATCTGACGTCGCTCTCCTTCGATGTGCAACAAATAGACCACAGCGGCGAACCCATGTTTGTGGTAACTGTGGGTATGTTGAGGACAGGGATATTGCAGCTAGTTTAAACATTCTGCAAAAAGGATTAAGTACGGTGGGGCACACCGGAACTTACGCTTGGGGAGATTTGCCCTCTTGGGCGGTTGGAGCAATCCTGTCGTCTAACGGCGAGTCGGGGAACCAAGAATCTCCGCGTCTTTAGACCGGAGAGTGTCAATTCTCATAGTAGCGGCTAAACCCTTTCAGGTTATCGACCGTTAGGTATAAAGGACAACAATTTGCTATCCCTCTAAAAGAATAGAAGTCTTGGGTTTACAAGGAAACTTGGCGCAATTGATGCTGCTGTTGATTGAACTGTCGTTGTTCTAGCGTTAACAGCTTGTACTCAATGGGAGGACGCATATCCCACTGGGTTTCGGCAAACATCAGTAGAGAGGCGGTCATCACGATACCCGTGGTGAGAAACTGCCAACCCCCGACATAGTTTAAAAGCGCAATACCCAGTAAATGAATGATACCTGCTAGGGTAAAGGCACGCGATCGCATCCCTATTCCTGTCCCGATGTAACCCACAGCACACAGTCCCAACCATAGATGACAAAGGCGAATCAACACGTTTCCCCAACCCAGGAAGATGCTGAGATCGGTGAGAATGACACCACCAATCATGAGGACTCCCCAGAAATAAAGTAGCCAATTGAGGCGTTCAACTTTTACCCAAAAGTTGGTGAGTACCACCATCGCTGCGGTACCAATTAGGGTGAGTCCTGACCACAGTCCAGCTTGGAGTTTCCAGCTAATCGGCAAAAACTGAGCAGTGATGAAAATCATGGCGCAAATTATACCCCAGAACAGGAATACCTGGTCGATACGGGTATAAAAGGCAGATAGCAGTGTCTTCCGTCCGAGTTGCCAATGCAGGCGTAACAATCCTTGACGGTCTTGATAATCGAGTGCGTGCTGTTTGGTACGAATAATTGGCTCTGTTAGATTGAAGAAGTTCATGCTATATCTACGTTTGGCAAGAAGGTGCTGTAGAAGATGATCAGTCTAAAGGATGATTTTTAACTATGTTAACAAAATATTACGAAATGTGTATATGATGGTCATCGGTCGAGGTTGGTTTAGATCACCCTCTTATAGATTAGATCTCCCGCTCCCCTTGTATCGCAACCGCTACAACGGTTAGGACACGCCCACGGGTATCGAAACACTAAACGGCATTCATCTGATAAGTGGGTGGACACAATTAAAGTTAACGGTTGAGATTAGGGAACAGGGAACAGGGAACAGTAAGGGTTTGAGGGCGATTTACTTGCACTTAATACAGTACCGTTTTCTTTTTTCCGACTACTTATCTGATATCCGATATCCTGATGACTCTGGCGACTGCTACAGCGCTTCGCGCTGGGCAATAGGCAATAGGCAACACCTCGGCTTACCTCGACTTGCCTCGACTTCGCTCGGCAACACGCTCGGTGTGGAATAGGCAATAGGGGGGAGAAATACTGATTATATAGGGCTTTTAGCCGTTATTCAGCCTTTTGATTGGTAAACAGACCAGCGCGACATGCTGTATTACCCACATTCGGCACTTCAAGTTGAAGTACAAAAAACTATACCGTCAACTTTCTGCGATCAACTATCTTTATGTTTTTCATTATTCATTAAAAACACTAAAAAGTTTTACGCAATCTTGTAAATTAGTCTTAGCAAAATCAGGAGTTTTATCCCAGCTAATCGGCTGGAAATTACTTATTTTTATCGGCTTCATATCTTCAAATGACCATTGTACCTCTTCCGGCTCTAGAGAGGGTTGGCGATAAGCAATTTTCACATTTTTGACTGTATTTTCATTGACTATTCCTTTAAAACAATGACTATGCTCAGTTTGCCAAAAATACTCCTGTCCAATTAGCACATTATCAGTTTTTACAAACACTAAATACCGACTACCCGGACGGTCAAACTCCGCTGATTCGCCATAAAAATAATTGCCATCGGGTAAATTTGTAATCGTCGGCTTACGGTTATCAACGCCTGGTGGTTTGGGTAACGGGGGGGGGACAGCTTTAGAAGCCTCTGGAGTGGGCGAAGGTATCTCCGGGGAGACAGAGGGTGTATTAGGGACTTGTTCAGGAGTCGGTAAGACAACTATCTCTGGGGGCACAGATGAAATCGTGGGCGTAGGGAGGGGTGAGACTGTTGGTGTTTCTGTAGGAAGGGGTGAGACATTCGGGGTAATTAGGGGAAAGGAAAAATCAGCGGGGGTTTCTGATACGGGGGGTGAGGGACTCTGGGCATTTTGAGGGGATTTAGAGGACTTACAGCCAAACAAACCCAGTCCCATAACCGTGAGAATCACCAACCACTGAATCTTGGGGATACGCCGCCAGTAAGCCTTTCGGGTGTCAGAGTGAGAGTCCTGGATAGAAATATAACCCGCTTTCGCGTCTATCGTTGTCGTCAATTGCCTAGAATTTGGCATAGTAAAAACTAGGAAAGAATTATAGGCGATCGCACCACCATTCGTCGTCGGCGATAAAAGTGCCACCGCCTTTGTTACTGTAATCGAAAATTATGCGCGAACTCTATCCCCCCATCGAACCTTATAACCAAGAAATGTTACAGGTGAGTAACCTACACAGGATTTCCTATGAGGAGTCAGGGAATCCGGAAGGTAAATCGGTCGTTGTGTTACATGGTGGACCTGGGGGAGGTAGTCAACCCTTTTACCGCCAATATTTTAACCCGAATCAATGGCGAATTGTTGTGTTTGACCAACGCGGGAGTGGTAAAAGTACACCTCATGCGGAACTGCAAGAGAATACCACTTGGGATTTAGTCAGCGATATTGAGAAACTGCGCCTACATTTGGGGATTGAACAGTGGGTGGTATTTGGCGGAAGTTGGGGAAGTACCCTGTCCCTCGCCTACAGTCAAACCCATCCCGAACGCTGTCGAGGATTGATTCTGCGGGGAATCTTTATGCTGCGACAAAAGGAACTGCGTTGGTTTTATCAGGAGGGGGCTAGCTATATTTTTCCTGATGCTTGGGAACACTACATTAAGCCGATTCCAGAGGCGGAACGGGATGATTTTATTTCAGCCTATTATCAGCGTTTAACCAGTCCTGATCCCAAAATTCGTCAAGTAGCTGCGCGGGCTTGGTCAGTTTGGGAGGCGAGTACCAGTAGACTGTTGCAAGACCCCAACTTAATGCAAAAGTTTAGTGAAAGTGATTTTGCCGAGGCTTTTGCCCGAATTGAGTGTCATTATTTTATCAACAAAGGCTTTTTTGAATCAGAGGATCAGTTACTGCGAAATATTGATCGGATTCGTCATATTCCTGGGGTGATTGTTCAGGGACGATATGATGTGGTTTGTCCGATGATATCGGCGTGGGAGTTGCATCAGGTTTGGTCAGAATCTGAGTTTGTTGTGGTTGCAGATTCTGGACATTCGATAACAGAACCGGGGATTCGTAGCGCGTTAATTGAGGTGACGGATAAGTTTGCCAGTTTTGAATAAGTAGTCGGACAAAAGAAAACGGTACTGTATTAAGTTTTGTCAATCCCTCTCAAACCCTTACTGTTGCCTATTAAGTTGTTCAACGAAAAATAAGGCTTTTCAGCTTTTAGACGTTAACTTGACCGAACAATATTTTGTACGGTTTTCCTCCCTTGTCCTCTTGTCAACCTTGTCCTCCTTGTCTTGACCCTACCCTAAAGTAAAAAACCTACACCTGTCAGGGGGGGGAGGTGGTAACCACAAAAACAATAACCGTCGCCAGCGCCAATGCGCCCTGAATGACATTCCCGACCAGGGAACCTACTACAATTCCTACACTCGCCTTCAACGCCGCCTTGAACCGTAGCTCTAATTCCAACTGACGGCGAGATAAAAACTCACCGATAAACGCTCCCAACAGTGGACCAATTAAAATCCCTAACAAAGGACCTCCCACAGGTAAAGCGGGAAGTAGCCCTAAAATCCCCAAGACTAAGCCAATAATCGCACCAATTTGCCCCCACTTGCTCGCCCCTGCCCGTTTTGCTCCCCAGTAGGTGGCTAAAAAATCAATGCCGACACTGAGGAGTAATACCCCAACAGCAACGCCCAACGCCAAACTTATCGTACTTAACCCTTGGACAAATCCCCAGACTAAAATTGCCACAACAATTACGCTAGAACCGGGAAGACCAGGGACGACAGCACCCACCACACCCACGAGCATCAGGGCAATTAATATCCAGTAGAGCAAAGTGATAGACATCTAAACTTAACGATATTAAGCTAACCGTTGACGTTCGACTGTACTGACTGACTCAACGTATTTCCTAGTTTATCAGCTAGCCCCTCAATCCAGCGCTCATCTTGTTTAGTGTAACTGCGGGGAGCATTCGCGCCTAAAATTAAAGCACCCTGATTGCCCAGAGGTTGACAGATGAGTCCTTGGGTATTTTCTGGTAAGTAGTCAAATTCGATTCGTCCGGGATACAGTTTCATGTCAACCAGATAAATAGGTTTTTGTTGATCGAGAACCCGCTTCAAGATAGCACCCGGTTTCACCTCTGGGTTTTTTCCCAATACTCCCCGCCTTAGTAGCACTTTTCCCTGATAAAACACAACCAGCGATCGCGTCACGGTATTGGTTAATAATAAATGTGACGCCCAAGCCAGTTCCGTTTTTACCGCCTCCGGTAACTCTGGTGTCAGTTCAAAGCCTTCCTCCCCAACCAAATCTACCGCATCTGGCGATCGCGGCTGCACTTGCTGCCACAGCAAACCTGTCAAAATCAATATGGCACTCAGAATAACCCCCAGTGCGTCTGAACGCGCCTGAGATTCCGTAAGTTGGGGAGTGAGCAAGCGATTGATTAATAATAGCGTTCCGCCTAATCCCCCAACAATAAACGGTAATTGTCGCAACACAGAATTTTGATCAGGTTTAGCCATTATTTGCACAGCGTTATATTGTTTCGATGAACGCAAGCCTGTTTTAATTGTTGTAGCGGTTGCTACAACACTCAACCTTCACCGCTCAAAACCCAACACTCAAAATTTATGTCTCCCCATCTTCGAGTATCCGTTGAAATAAATATCCAGTCCCCCGTGCGGTGAGAATCAACTCTGGATTGCTGGGATCATCTTCCAGCTTGGCTCGCAGTCGGGAAATATGCACATCGACAACGCGGGTATCAACATGGCGTTCTGGGGTATATCCCCACACCTCTTGTAAAATTTCTGACCGAGAGAAGGGTTCTCCAGAACGACTGACTAATAACTCCAGGAGACTGAATTCCATCCCTGTGAGCCGAATCCGCTCGTCTCCCTTATACACCTGTCGTTTGTTTGTATCAATTTTGATACTGGCGACATGGATTACCCCAGAACTGGGAATCCCGGAAGCACCCACCTTGTCCACCCGCCGCAATACCGAACGAATCCGGGCTTCTAACTCTTTGGGAGAGAAGGGCTTGACCACATAATCATCCGCGCCCAACTCTAACCCGGTAATTCTGTCGGCAACATCACCCAATGCCGTTAGCATGATGATGGGGATATCCGATTCCTTTCGCAACTCTTGACAGACGCCGTAGCCATCCAGCTTGGGCATCATCACATCTAAAACCACTAAATCGGGTTCACTCGTGCGGAAGGTTTCTAAGGCTTCTTCCCCGTCGGCGGCGGTGACGACATCGTAGCCAATCATCGACAGGCGAGTTTCCAAGATCCGGCGGATACTCGCTTCATCATCGACAACCAGAATTTTTTCCTTATGAGTTTCCAATTGATTCAAGACTCCTAATTTACAGTCAACGAAATGTTAATTTATCAGTAGCTTATCTCTAAGATATAACGTTATACGAAGCTTTTTTAAGCCATAATGCTTTTATTTGACATTTCCTTACGACTTTTTAAGATTGGTTTAATTATTGAAAATTCCTAGCACCTTGAGATCAGGATGCCTAAAACTAAATCCATCTATGTTTGTAATCAATGTGGGGCGGAACACTCCCAGTGGTTCGGCAGATGCTCCTCCTGCGGCACGTATAACTCCTTAGAGGAGAATATGCTGTCAACAACGACCACCTTAAGGAGTGGGGGTTGGCAATCCAATACCCGTGCCTCTACTCCCTCTCCTACTTCCGGACGCGCTCAACCGAGGTCTTCACTCAAGTTCTCAGAAATTTCCAATAATGTCCAGATCCGATTTGCTTCCGGGTATAGTGAACTGGATCGAGTGCTGGGGGGAGGGATCGTCCCTGGCTCCTTGATATTGATTGGCGGTGATCCGGGGATTGGCAAATCCACGTTGCTGTTACAGGTGGCAAATCAACTGGCACAGGAGCATCGTATTCTTTACGTCTGTGCGGAAGAGTCGGGACAACAGGTGAAACTGCGAGCCTCTCGCCTGGGTGTTGGTGCTGCTCCGATTCAGGAAGAGACAGATAATAATAGTGAGCAGACGAATAACGGTGCGCCCAAAAAGCGAGGGAAGTCGGCAAAGTCGAAAACGGCGAATGGGGGTAAAACCTCGGAGGAGCAAGAGCCAAATCTGTATGTGTTGGCAGAGACTGACTTAGAGGAGGTGTTACGGGAGTTGGAGTCCCTAAAACCCCAAGTTGCCGTCATTGACAGTATCCAGACGCTGTACTTTGCGGCGTTAACCTCGGCACCGGGTTCAGTGGCGCAAGTGCGGGAATGTACCTCAGCCTTGATGCAGGTGGCAAAGCGGGCAAATATTACGTTATTCATTGTCGGACATGTGACTAAGGAAGGTGCGATCGCAGGACCAAGGGTGCTGGAACATTTGGTGGATACGGTATTGTATTTTGAGGGCGATCGCTTTGCCTCCCATCGTCTGCTGCGATCGGTAAAAAATCGGTTTGGCGCAACTCACGAAATCGGTATTTTTGAAATGGTGGATAAGGGGTTGCAGGAGGTGCTGAATCCGTCGGAGTTATTTTTGGGCAATCGGGATGAAATGAGTCCTGGTACGGCGACGGTGGTGGCTTGTGAGGGGACTCGCCCGATTTTAGTCGAGTTACAGGCGTTGGTTTCCCCAGCCAGTTATGGTGCGCCGCGTCGCTCAACCACTGGTGTGGATTACAGTCGATTACAGCAAATTTTGGCGGTATTGGAAAAACGGGTAGGGATTCCCCTGTCTAAATTAGATGCTTATGTGGCTACGGCTGGCGGGTTGGGCGTCGAAGAACCGGCGGCTGATTTGGGGATTGCCATTGCAGTCGTGGCGTCATTTCGCGATCGCATGGTTGATCCCCGCACCGTGATGGTTGGCGAAGTGGGATTAGGGGGACAAGTGCGGCTGGTGTCACAGATGGAACTGCGGTTAAAGGAAGCCGCCAAGTTAGGATTTAAACGTGCGATCGTTCCCAAGGGTCAAGTGTTACCGGATCTGGATATTGAGGTGATCCCAGTTTCCAGGGTGCTGGATGCAATTATTGCTGCTTTACCGGGAGGATTGCGCCAGAATTCAGCAAATGAGGCAAATGATGCCAATGAGGAAGAGGAAGACGACTTTTAGCTATTGGGGTGTGCGGAATGCTGAATAAACATAACGATGAAACTCTACTACTACAAATCCGATGAATACGCCAATTTTGGCGATGAACTCAACCCTTGGCTCTGGAACCAATTAATACCCAACATTCTGGATGAAGACGAACGAACCCTTTTTGTAGGAATTGGGACGTTACTCAACAGAAAATTACCCAAGGCAGAGAAAACCATTGTATTCGGAACGGGTGTGGGATATGGATATGGAACTGTACCCAAAATTAATGATTCTTGGACGATATACTGCGTCAGAGGACCCCTGTCTGCCCAAGCGCTAGGTGTTGCCAAACAAGTCGCCGTTACCGATGCGGCTTTACTCGTCAGGCGATTATTTCAGGCGAATCATTCTAAAACCCAGCGCTTTGCTTTTATGCCTCATTTCAAGCACGCTATCCCAGCAAGTTCAGCCTGGAGTGCTATCTGCGAACAACTGGGATTCGCCTATATTGATCCGCGTTGGTCAATTGAAAAAATTTTATCAGCAATTAGCCAAACTGAGGTATTACTCGCTGAAGCCATGCATGGTGCTATCATTGCGGATGCCCTACGAGTGCCTTGGATTCCGATCAAAACCAGTGCCAATATTAATTCCTTTAAATGGCAGGATTGGTGTCTGTCTCTAGGTATTGAATACCAACCTCAGTATGTTATGCCTCTCTGGGATTTCTATCCTGTGTTTCCTGAAGCTCCTTCGACTCGCTTGCGTATTCGCCCAGAAATCAATTACTGGATAGATTGGTTAAAACAGGAGCAATTAAGCGTGTTTAATCAAATTGGCGGTGATCCAAATCAGCGAGTAGCCCGACAACTTATGGATATTGCCAAAACAGTCAAACCTATTTTAAGCGATGAGTTCATCGTTGAGCGTCTTACCCATGAACTAGAAACAAGACTACAGCAATTTAAGGATGATGTTAGAGCGGGGATTTTTACCTAATTAGGGGCTGTTGCAGGGAGTCCTAATACCGAGTTGCGCTTCAAACATAGTAGATAGGAAAAGCAGGGGGAGCAGAGGGAGCAGGGGGAGCAGGGGGAGCAGGGGAAGCAGGGGAAGCAGGGGAAGTAGGGGGAGGGAAAGTTATATCTTTGAATGCAACTTGGTATAAGTAGGTTGGTGGAAATAAACTCAACCTTATGAAGTTATGTTAACAAGCCTCAAACCCTTACAAAGGACGAATGACGAATGACGAATGACGATCCCCACCGTTAACTTTAATTGTCCACACCTACTTACTTAGTTATGTGTTTTGGGGGAAGAGGAGTTTTGCGATCGCTTCTGTGGAACGTTGTTCTCGCCAAATCCAGTGGTTATCCTGTCCCTTCTGGCGAATGTGAGTGATGGCTTGATCAATTAGGGAATCAATTTCGTCAAAAGTTGAGAATGTTGCACCAATTGGAACAGGGAAATTCACTTGATGATTGATAACTGGATAATCAGAGGCAATAATATAACAGCCACATGATCCGGCATCACTAATTACACCACTGGTGCGGTAGTAATAACGATCTTTGTCATAGTGAATGACCAAAATATCAATCTGTTTTAAGACACTGATATAGTTTTCTTCTTTGGTAGTATCGTAGAGAGCTACACCCAGTTGATCTAAATAACCAGGTTTTTGACCAAAGGGTGTACCTATAATTAGTTCACATTGATCAGAATTTGAGCTGATATATTCCTGTAATCTGGCAATTAGTTTTGAGATAGGTTTATCCTGTCGAATCATTCCCACCACCCCTATCTTAATTTTGGCATCTATAGGCAAGCGTTCACTGGGTTTCAGGTTGGGCGTAACTTCGCTAAGGATTGGATGAGGGATAATTATCTTGGATGACGCGGGTAAGCGAAATTTATCCGGGATAACATGATCATCGATTTCAAATAAAACGACTTTTAAATTATTGAAAAGTTGCAGATACCTTTTTAGGTAGACCAATCCGAAGAATTTGATTTTGCTAGTCATGGCAAATTGTTGATTACCATGTAAGCTAATCAATACCTGTTTTCCTGTTAAAGCCAGTAAAGGCAGAACTCCTAATAAATGTTGGTTATAGATTTCAAATATAAAAATTGTATCGATATCTTTAAGCCGAAAGGCTCTAATGCCCATTGAAATGTGGCGGTACTCGCGGCGAAGTTGAAGTCCTATGGAGTAATTTGGAATTGATTGGCTAATTTTTTTGAACCAAGGGGGTAAAGGGGTTTCTATGGATAAAAACCCTATTTGTTTAGTCTTGATGTATTGCTCAATGAGCAGAATGTCTTTCAGACCCGGATGCATTAATTGCATTTTTTTATGTAATAACAAAACAGTTTTACTTGGATCTGGGTAGATACAGATGACTCTTCGGTATTTGTGATGAAACCCTAATTTTTAGGGAAGAGGGAACACCTCGACTTACCTCGACTCGCTCGGTAACACGCTCGGTGTGTCACAGGGAACAGGGAACAGGCAACAGGGAACAGGCAACAGGGAACAGGCAACAGGCAACAGGCAACAGGCAACAGGGAACAGGCAACAGGGAACAGGCAACAGGGAACAGGGAACAGGGAACAGGGAACAGGGAACAGGGAACAGGGAACAGGGAACAGGGAACAGGGAACAGGGAACAGGAAAACCCTTATTCAGCAACCCTTTGACTCAATTCAATAAGTTTTTCTGAGCATCATAACTCTCCGAGAGGCTATTTTTTGGGACAAAACTTTAAGGAATGCACGTCCCAGTATTTTAGTGTCATAAAATAATTCTAACAATAAGCTTACATATCCTAACCGTTTCTCCAGAATAACTCCCCGATTTATAATTCCCATATCGATCAACTGCTGACTATTTTCCAGCCGCACAGAAATTTCTGGGTCGTACAGGTTTAGTGGCTTGTTTTCGGCAATGAGTTGAGCATATTTTTGGTATTCAACTGCTCCTTGCCAATGCTGATTCCTCTGGATTTCTGATTTAACATAATCGATAAAAAATGAAAAATATTTAAAGTGTAGCAAACACACCGTTGTCGAAGAAACTTTTATGTTTTTGGTGACATGTTCTGAATAGAATGTCATGGTATCATTATATTTAAGCAAAGGGAACTTGGTTAAACAGTAGGGCTTCTTGCCTCGTTTATCGTCGCTGCCAAAGATACGTTGGCGCAATCCTCCCCAATAATAATCCCTGATTGTTCCTTCCTGGTGATGATAATACTGTCGATCAAAATAGGGACAGACCTCTAAAAAGTCATCTCCAGGATTATAGTAGGCTTCCTGAACAGGCTGCTGCGAATACATGTCTAACATAATCCCTTGAACAGCATTTTTACCTTGCCTTTCTATTTGGCGACAAAAATCGCTTAGGCTGCGGGTTTCACAATCGGGATAATAGAGAATTTCATCGGCATCAACGATTAAGCACCAGTGATTTTGACCGTAATTTTTAAGTAACCATTCTAGCCAATTTAGTTTATTGTCCTGGAAAGATTCTTGAGTATGCCACGTATAGACATCCTCTTGCTGGATTAAATAGTCTAAGGTCTTATCTTCTGAGTCGTTATCGACGATAAAAAACTTAGATATTCCTTTTTCGCGATAGTAGTTTAAGAAAAAAGGCAAACGTTTGAATTCATTCCTGACAATTACAAAACATAGGAGTTCTGTGCCTGTTAATGCTATATCTTTAGAGTCAACTCTATTTAAATTTTTCATAGTCAATCAAATCCAATGATTTATTTATAAAAATTCCGAATTAGAATCGTGAGCAGTAATTCCATTTCTCCAGCAGCAACAACATCCGTTTTCAGGACAGAACGATATTTGAGAAAGTGGAGAATAAATTTTCTGATATCATTGCCTAGATAGATCGGTACAACTAGGGGTCTTTGCCAGGGTTTATAGGCTAACATTCGCACCTGATATCGTAGCCGACCATTATTTTGAAAAAAACGCCGCAGATACTCTTTATCAAAACGGGATTTAGGAATAAAATGGTCAATCTCCATTTCCGGATTGAACCACAGTTCCCAACCGCCTTGCCAGATGTATGACAGCATTTCTAAATCTTCATTAGTTTGAGGGAGCAGGGGACGTTCAGGGACAGTTTCTATCCAAGCCTGTTTGCGAATAACGATTCCGGCTCCTGGAGGAAACATCTTTTTGCGGGTATAGGCATACTTTTGGTTATAACAATAGGGTTTCGTTCCTTTAATCAAGGCAAAATAACGGGCGATTCTCTCAAATCCTGGCGGAGGTTCTACTTCAAATTTGCCATGGATTTGTCCTCCATACGCCCCAGCTTTTGGATGAGATTGCCCAAAATGATAAGCTTGTGCTACCCAATTCGAGTCGGGTAAATTATCGTCATCCAGAAAACCGATTAAAGTACCCTTGGCTTCTCGGATGGCACATCGTCTAGCAAATGCTAGTCCTTGTTCAGGTTCCAAGTAATAATGAATGGGATAAGGTTCAGACCAGTTCGCTTGGTACTCCTGAACGACCTTAGCCGTATCATCCGTGCTATTATTATCAACGACAATAATCTCCCAGGAAATAGGCTCTGTGCCTTGCTGCGATCGCAACCTATCCAGAACCTCTGCTAAACGATTCGCGCCGTTATAGGTACAAATCGCGACAGTAAAGTCGATCTCGCTCATGCCGTAATCTTCCTCTGGGGAATAACTCTCCCACTCATTGAATCGTGAGCTGGAGTCGAGCGATCGCGCTCTCCCCAATCCCAATCTGCTCGCTTGTAGCAAATACACCGAGGAAACACCATACCCTATTGTTGGTTTGACCAACAGGCATGGTTTAATTACGAGTTTAACCTGTCTCTAGCCGACTGTCACCTTCTTTCCGCAAGGAGGCTCACGCTGTAATATGAGATTCAGCGTTGAGAGGAATTGCGGGGTAATCGTTTAATGTAGTGGCGTGGCACACCTAAAATGGTGGGATAGATTTTACCATTGAATCGGGCGCACGCCATGCGCCCCTACGGTTTCCGGGCGTAATTCTAATTGATTTGATGTGTGGAAGGTTACTCGGTATGCAAAAATTCCAGATAGGCTTGACTTATTTCCTTCACCGCCATCTCGTAGAATTGTTGACCATGTTCCGGTTTGGCTAAGGCGGGGTTAGACCCCATGCGTCCATCAGGATAGCGACGGCGGAAGTCTGTCGCCCCGTAAATTGGATGTCCAGAGGCAACATTTGCCGCTAAAGGGGCGTTTTTGATTGCTTCCGGATAAAGGTATTGGGTTAACGCCACTTCGCTGGGTGTGGCGTGAGATCCTTCCTGGTCACCATACCATTGTTTGGCTAACTGATACACCGATTTACAGGTAAACCAGTTAGCAAGGCGACATCTGACTTGATCGCTGTTGGGAATGTTGAGATCCCAAAGATAAGCGTAACTCTCAGAAAACGCTGCCTTCAGCGTCGCCACGTTACCACCGTGACCATTAATAAAGAAAAATCTGGTAAATCCAGCCCGAGTTAAGCTGACTAAATAATCTTGGATGACATGAATTAAGGTACTAGGTTTCAGGCTCATCGTACCAGGAAACCCTGTATGATGCAGCGCCATCCCCACGCTAATTGTGGGACTAACGATCGCATTCGTCGCTTCACCCACCCCTCGCGCGATCGCTTCAGCACAAATCGCATCAGTACCAATTAATCCCGTTGGTCCATGTTGTTCAGTTGAACCAATCGGCAGAATAATTCCGGGCGATCGCTTCAAATACTCCTCAACCTCGATCCAGGTCATCAAATGTAGCAGCATTATCCCTTCTAAAAAAGTGAAAGCAGGGGGACTAGGGTTACCAGCCTCCTGCTTTGTTTCTGTAAGACCCCTCATTCTGTCATACTTACGTATGACATGTATTACACTATCCTTAGTGTAGGTCACCATGGGGAAATCGGCAATAAAGTTACCCAAATTGTTTTCAGTCTGCAAAAATTCACAAGGTATAGTCACACCAGCCGAATCTTGTGTCACTCTAGACGTAGAGTTCTATTTCTATATCGTTGCAACACCATGATTTTGGTGTATATCTTGGCTTAGACGTTCAGATACCCAATTTCCTTACCATTTATGCTTTCTGTCGATCTACCGCAAAGCCCTTCTACTCCAGAACTGGCACAATCCAACCGCATTCTGGTTGTAGAAGACGAGACTCTCATCCGAGAAATGCTGATGTTGTCCTTACAAGAGGAAGGTTATGACGTGGTGACGGCTGCTGATGGTCGTACCGCTTTAACCCTTCTGTCCGAGGGCGATGCCAATGACGAGGAGTGCCAGTTTAGCCTGTTGATTCTAGACTTGATGCTGCCTCAGGTGAACGGACTCGATCTATGTCGTTTGATCCGGTATAAAGGGAATTCCATTCCCATCTTGATTCTCAGCGCCAAAGCGAGTGAAACGGATCGGGTTTTGGGGTTGGAAGTCGGTGCTGATGACTACCTGACCAAACCCTTTAGTATGCGGGAATTAATCGCCCGGTGTCGCGCCCTCCTACGTCGTCACCGCTATAATTCCATACCGCAAACGCCGACGTTACAGTTACGGGACATTACCCTCTACCCCGAAGAATGTCGTGTCACGGTGCGTGGCGAGGAGGTGAATCTCTCACCCAAGGAATTCCGACTGTTGGAATTGTTTATGGGGTATCCCCGTCGAGTTTGGTCTCGTGAACAGTTAATTGATCAGGTTTGGGGAGCCGATTTTCTGGGAGATACCAAAACTGTCGATGTTCACATTCGCTGGCTGCGGGAAAAATTAGAAAAAGACCCCAGTCAACCGGAATACTTAATTACCGTTCGTGGCTTCGGCTATCGGTTTGGCTAATTTATTTGGATGCGACACCGGCGATCGCATCTTACCCAAATCAGTACCGCTATCGTCCTGTCAAAAGGCTACAATAACTAAACCATCGCTCGGCAATAGTCTCATTGATCACACCTATGACCCTGTTGACATTTCTCTTGGGTCTAGCTCTAGGAATTGGGGTTGGCTTATGGTTACAACACCGCACCAAACAGCAGCTCAAGCAAACCTTGGAGTTGCTACCAGCCAATTCGACCAGTAACTCGTTTCCCTTAGAGTCTCGTCTACGGGGAGCCATTGCCCAAGCGAATCAGCAGCGCCTTGTCTTAGAAGACCAACTCAACGCCATTCAATCCCTATTTCAAGTTGCGCCTGTCGGGTATTTACAAGTAGACGAAGACAATCACTTAATTTGGTGTAATCAGCAGGCGCGTCAGTTATTGCAAATTGACCGCTGGGAACCCGGACAGATTCGCTTACTGCTAGAGGTGGTGCGATCCTACGAACTGGATCAGTTAATCGAGAAAACGCGAAAACAGCAACAATCGACGAGCCAGGAATGGGTATTTCATCCCGCTTGTATGGATGGTGCAGCCATGAGCGAAGTGCGATCGCTCACGTTGCGGGCGTATGGTTGGCCCCTTGCCAATGGGCAAGTTGGCGTGTTTCTGGAGAATCGACAACCTTTAATTGAACTATCGGAATCTCGCAATCAGTGGGTGTCTGATTTAGCCCACGAATTGAGAACCCCACTCACATCGATTCGCTTAGTTGCAGAAGCGTTACAAGGACGAGTTAACCCGCCAGAAAGCCGTTGGGTTGAGCAACTCTTGCAAGAAATTAATCGATTAATTGACCTGATTCAAAATTGGCTAGAACTCAGCCATCTTGAACAAGATCCGAACAAGAGTCTTACGTATAAATCCCTCGACCTAAACGTTTTAATTCAGTCGGCTTGGCAACGATTGGAACCTTTGGCAGAGCAAAAAGACTTGCATATTGCCTATCGTGGACCCGATACTTTACCGATTAAAGCCGATGAGTCTCGACTGATCCAAGTTTTTTTGAATTTATTAGATAACAGTATTAAGCATAGTCCCCCGGAAGGATTGATTCGAGTTGAGGTAACCACTTCAACACAGGCTGATCCAACGGAAAAAGCACTGATGCAAATCGATATTATTGACGAAGGTGCGGGGTTTTCAGGGAATGATTTACCTCGTGTATTTGAGCGACTCTATCGAGGAGATGCTTCGCGATATCGGCAACCTACGTCTGAGAATGTAACCACATTGGGGCGCAGTAGTGGGAGTGGTTTGGGTTTGGCAATTGTTCAGCAAATTGTTCAGGCTCACGGTGGTACAGTGAATGCTAAGAATCATCCGGAAACTGGCGGGGCTTGGTTACAGATTCAATTGCCTTGTAATTAGTTATTCGTCATTTGTCATTTGTCATTTGTCATTTGTCATTTGTCATTTGTCATTTGTCATTTGTCATTGGTTAGGGAACAGGTAATTCATACTCTTGTTTTCTACTGTCTTCTCCCCTTTACTTTATTAACCTTCTTTCTAATACGTTCAATCCCTCTGCGTACCTCTGCGGAAACCTCTGCGTACTCTGCGTTTAAAAAAGATTATCGTCATGGCATTGGGGCGCAAGCCTTGCGCCCCTACCAGGATGGAATAGGTTGTAGGTTAAGTTAATGGTTATTAAAATAGGGCTAAAGCCCTTACTACGAACATGACAACAGCCGTTCAAGTTGCGATCGCGGGGGAGGCTGCTGAACCCGCTGTGTCTGAGTTGATGGGGATTCCGGGATTGTCGGTATCCTATGAGGCACAAACTCAAAAGGAGGGAACCCTAGCCGTAATTGCCACGATTGTCGGCATTGCTGGGGGTATGGTGGCGCTAGCCGAACAAATTCGCAAGTGGTATCAGGAATGGAAGCAATCCCAGTGAAATCCCCCGATGCGGAGACGGTTAGAGACATTTTGAATCGGGTGAGGCGGATGTAGGTTTTTGCAACGGTATCCAGAAGCGTCCCGCGTAGGGGCTTGGTTTCCAAGCCTGTACAGGTGGGGAAGTGGTGTTGAGTTGTCGCCAAATACGGTAATAAGTATCCCCCCTAGCCCCCCTTTGAAAGGGGGGAACAAGAAATTGCCTGCTTTGAGAACCAGAAATTGTATTCTTTGTACGGGGAGAAATAAGACATTTTAACTTTTGTCAGGAGTGAACCAGAAATTAAGCTCAGTCATTTCAGGGGACAATAAAACATCAATCAAAGTCTCCCTTTCAATGAATCAATTACTCAAAGTCCCCCTTTCAAAGGGGGATTTAGGGGGATTTCAACGTTAATCGCGTAATCACAAGCTTAAATCAACACCAATGGCAAGCGGTTTCTCTCACAGTAAAGAAACCTACCGAAATTCTGGAAAAGGGCGGGTTTTGTATAGAAGTTATCGGATTTCCCCTCAATATTTTGGCTAAACCCGCCCCTACAAGTTTTCCGATTGATAGCGCTGCAAGAGAGTACGAATGACTAATGACTAATAACTAATGACTAATTTACTTCTTGGCGTAATTGTTTATGGGTTTGCCGATCCGCTTCCAAGTCCGCTTCATTATAGTGTAACTCGACACCTTTGGCTTTGAGGAATGTATCAACCTCCAAGCGGGTAGACATTCCCAGTAATTCTCGCACTTTACCGACACTAATCGAACCCTCACGATAGGCGGCAATGACAATCATTTCTAGTAGCCTGCGTTCCAAGCTACCCCATTTAAGTTCTAACGAATGCGCGACATCATCGGGTAGGGCGATCTGAATTTCCATGAGTGGCTTACTGTTAAAGGTTATTCGGATTGAATCTGTTTAGATTATCCAGATGCTGTGGGCTATTCGGATAGTATTATTTGGCGGATGAAGGGATACCGTTCGGAATTTTTGCCAGGGAAGGCAGACAATTGAATTAATCAGAGTCTATAGGCGCACACCTATTCCGATTATACTGCTTATTGAATCATAGAAACTGTTTTTTTGTCAACCCGTTTAATCCTCAGAAATTAGGTTCTGATACCAACAGGTGAGGACAGGGCGGCTATTAACCTTCTGCCTTTTGCCCTACATTGGGTGACGCGATCGCACAATGTTTAAGAAAGATATAACGCTTGGTTAACAAAGATCTAAACAGAGAAGCCAGTAAGATTTTTGACCTGTTGGCGATTAGGGTAAAATCTGAACCAAGATACAAGATTTTTGTGTCAACTCATGGTAATACGTCCCGACAGCGCAAATTCCTCTAAAGACTGAGGCGATACCATTTAATCACCAGTACACTAACCAACAGATAAGGATTACTCCTTGATCTTTTGGTCGTGCAATCATCCGAAACTATTTCGGAGGTATCGCGCCAAGTGGTGAACGACTATCAGCTAAGTTATGAGCGAAAACCAGTATAAAGCGGTCATTTTAGATCTCGATGGCGTCATTACCCAGACGGCGCGTTTACACGCTAAAGCTTGGAAGCAGATGTTTGATGATTATCTGCACCAACGTTCCCAACGCCAGGGAGATGATTATACGCCCTTTGATATTGATGCGGATTACCACGAGTACGTGGATGGGAAGCCGCGTTATGACGGGGTAAAAAGCTTCTTAGCCTCCCGTGGGATTGAATTACCCCAAGGAAATCCTGATGATTCCAGTGATCAGGAAACCATCTGTGGGCTGGGTAATCGCAAAAATCAGCTTTTTCTGGATGTCATGCAAAAGGAAGGTGTGGAAACCTATTCTGATACAGTAGAGCAGATTCATCACTGGCGAAAGCAGGGCGTGAAAACGGCGGTTGTCTCTTCCAGTCGCAACTGTAAAGCGATTTTGGATAAGGCGGGGTTAATGCATCTGTTCGATACAAAAGTTGATGGCGTTGATTCTGCACAACTGAACCTCAACGGTAAACCTGCACCCGATATCTTTTTACAAGCCGCCCGTGAACTTGCTGTGGAACCGGAAAATGCGATCGCAGTCGAAGATGCGATATCTGGTGTGAAAGCAGCAAAGGCGGGACATTTTGGTTTAGTCGTGGGTGTGGTACGCGATAGCGGTGGTGACGCTTTACGCCAACATGGTGCGGATGTCGTGGTTCGCGATTTACGCGATATCTCGGTAACGCCAGAGAAAACCGCTCAATCCCTACCCTCAGCCCTAGAACAAATTAACTCAATTGAAACTCGGCTGCGCGATCGCCAATTAGCCTTATTTACCGATTATGATGGGACGCTGACGCCGATTGTACAACGTCCTGAAGCCGCCACCCTGTCTCAGGACATGCGATCGCTACTCCTACAGTTATCGGATCAGGTAATTGTGGCGGTAATTAGTGGGCGGGATTTGGCGGATGTGCAGAATATGGTAGGTATCGAAAAACTCTACTATGCAGGTAGCCATGGTTTTGATGTAGCAGGCGGTGGTATCCAAATGCAGCAACAGCAAGCCCAAGCTAGCCTCCCGGAATTAGATGAGGCGGAAAACCAGCTACGGGAACAACTTAAACCCATTGCTGGGGCAAAGGTGGAACGGAAACGGTTTGCGATCGCCCTTCATTACCGAGAAGTGGCTGAGTCAGATATAGAACCGATTCAAGCCATTGTTGATCAGGTGGTTCACCGCCATCCACAGCTACGCCAAAGCAGTGGCAAAAAGATATTTGAACTACAGCCAGACGTACCCTGGGATAAAGGGCGGGCTATCTGTTGGTTGCTAGATAAACTTGACATCAACACCCCAGATGTGATGCCGATGTATTTAGGCGACGATACCACCGATGAAGACGCCTTCCAAGCATTGCGCGATCGCGGGATTGGCATTCGTGTGGGTATGCCAGACGAACCAACCCAGGCTGATTATTATCTGCAAAACCCTGACGAGGTGAAGCAGTTTTTTCAAGCATTATTGAAGACACTCAACCAAAGGAATTAGCATCGTGGCTGAACGACAAACGCACGATTGGCAACTAATCTACCCCAACTGGAAACCCGAACAACAGGGATTACGAGAAGCGCTTTGTACCTTGGGAAATGGCTACATTGCCACACGCGGCGCTTTTGAGGAGGTGAATGCCGGAGGTTCCCATTATCCCGGCACTTACTTAGCTGGGGGGTATAATCGGCTGGAAACCAATATAGCGGGTCGTGTCCTGGAAAGCGAAGATCTGGTTAATTTTCCCAATTGGCTTCCCCTGAACTTTCGCCCCAAAGATGGTGACTGGTTTGATATTGATGCCGTTGACGTATTGGAGTTTTCCTATCGCTTAGACGTACAGTGTGGCGTGCTGGAACGACAAGTGCGGTTCCGTGACGCCAACGAGCGCGAATTTACCCTCACCAGCCGCCGGATTGTGCATCAAGAAAACCCCCATTTAGCGGCGATTGAGTGGCGGCTAATTGCCCATAATTGGTCAGGAGAAATCGAGATTCGTTCGGCACTCGATGGGACTGTATCCAATCAGAATGTTGAGCGTTATCGACAGCTTAATAGTAAGCATTTAGACATCCTAGAGATGGGTTATGAGGGTGAAGACGCGATTTTTCTAAGTGTTTGCACCAATCAATCTCATATCCGCATGACTCAAGCGGCGCGAACCCAAGTCTTCGAGGGCGATGTGGTGGTGCCGACTCAGCGAGAACGTCGGGATGAGAATGGACGGATTGCCCAGCACTTAGTTGTACCCTGTCAGCAACAGAAGGAACTGCGGATTGAGAAGATTGTCGTGATTTATACATCAAGGGACTTTGCCATCAGCGAACCTGGACTAGAAGCCAGGAAGACTGTGCGCCGAGCGTCAAACTTTGCTGATTTATTGCGATCGCACCAGCGGAAATGGCGTCATCTCTGGAGCATTGCCGATATTAACCTGGAAAACGGCGATGTGGACACCCAGTTTATTTTACGGTTACATATCTTCCATCTGCTGCAATCCACCTCACCCAATACCATTGATCGGGATGTAGGCGTACCGTCACGGGGATGGCATGGAGAAGCCTATCGCGGACATATCCTCTGGGATGAGTTATTTATTTTTCCCTTCCTGAATCTGCGCCTACCGGAATTGACCCGTTCTCTGCTCATGTACCGTTACCGCCGCCTAACCGAAGCGCGGCATTTAGCCTGTACAGCCGGGTACAAGGGCGCAATGTTTCCCTGGCAAAGTGGTAGTGATGGACGCGAGGAAAGCCAGGAATTGCACCTGAATCCTCGTTCTGGACGTTGGATTCCGGATAACTCCAATTTTCAGCGTCACGTCAATGCGGCAATTGCGTATAACGTTTGGCGGTACTACCAAGCGACGAATGACCTAGAATTTCTCTCGTATTACGGCGCAGAACTCTTGCTGGAACTGGCTCGTTTCTGGGCAAGTATTACGATCTATAATGCAGAGCGCGATCGCTATGAGATCCGTAGCGTTATGGGTCCGGATGAATTCCACACCCATTATCCCGATACCGATACGCCAGGATTAAATAATAACGCTTATACCAACGTGATGGCGGCATGGGTACTACGTTGTGCCAGTGGCGTGTTAGGCTTACTCGACGAAAAGCGCCGCGAAGAGTTGACCGAGGTTCTGGGCATCGGGGACGAAGAACTGGTTCGCTGGGAAGAGATTAGTCGTAAGATGTTTGTGCCGTTCCACGAGGAAGGAATAATTAGCCAGTTTGAGGGGTATGAGAATCTCAAGGAGTTTGACTGGGAAGGTTATCGGGAAAAATACGGGGACATCCAGCGCCTTGATCGAATCTTAGAGGCGGAAGACGAGGATGCGAACTGCTACAAAGCCAGCAAGCAGGCGGATGTACTGATGTTGTTCTATCTGTTCTCGTCGGAGACGTTGCAGGATCTATTTGAATATATGGGCTACCCCTTCGATGCTGAAACTATCCCCCGCAATATCGACTATTATATGCAGCGAACCTCCCACGGTTCCACGCTCAGCCGGATGGTGCATTCCTGGGTATTATCCCGATCTGACCGAGAAAAAGCATGGAAATTCTTTAAAGAGGCTCTCCATAGCGATATTGATGACATTCAGGGAGGTACAACGCCTGAAGGTATCCACTTAGGGGCGATGGCGGGAACGGTGGATTTGATGCAACGGTGTTATACCGGGTTGGACATTCGCGATCAGGTATTGTGGTTTAATCCGTCTCTACCCCAGGAACTATCCGATACACGCCTGCGATTGCGCTATCGAGGACACTGGCTATCACTGCGGTTTACGGATGAAAAGATAACCGTTTCGTTTGATCGCGGCTGGTCCCAACCTGTCTGCATTGGTTTCCAGGGTGAGGTGTACGAGATGGTAGAAGGGGAGACAAGGGAGTTTCAATTAGCTTGAGGGAGATAGGGAGTACAGGGAGGGGCGGAGGAGCCAATTTGTAGGGGCGGGTTTTACCGATAACGTTAGCCAAGAAGCCAATAACTTGACTAAACCCGCCCTGCTTAGGGATCACAGGTGCAAGGAAGACAAGGAAGTTAACTCAAAACCAGGTTTCCTTGAGCGCAGCCAAGGGTCAACACTCAAGACTTTTCCCACTAGTGCAAGAAGGCAGAAATAACTGAACAGCTAATATCTCCGCCGAATAGTTTACTACAATTTAACCTTAATCTGCTATCAATAGAAGTAGACAGATATAATTGAATTCGTCGGGCAAATGAGGTGAGTCTATCTTCTACAAACCGCCATTGCGATCGCAATCACTTTAAACGCGCCCTTAACCGCTTAGAGCAGGATGTACTGCGGATGGGTGCATTGGTGGAAAATTCATTCCGCCTTGGTCATCAAGCTTTATTTTACCAAAATCTGGAGGCAATCCAGGAAATTACCTCCGTTGAGAAACGAATTGATCGCTACTACCGCCATATAGAAATAGAGTGTGCCTCTCTGCTCACACTTCAATCGCCAGTGGCACAAGATCTACGTCTGGTGAGTGCATTGATGCAGTTAATCCGAGATTTGGAACGGATTGGTGATTATGCTGAAGATTTAACGGAAATTTCAGTCAAATTATTCGCTTACCCACCTCATCCGTGTATGCCCCAAATTGAAGAAATGTCCCACCATGCTCAAGCGATGCTAGCGTCGAGTTTAGCTTCATTAGCGGACTTAGATGCGACGGCTGGACAAGCGGTTAAAGTATTAGATGATAAAGTCGATAATGCTTACGACAAGCTATATCAAACGTTAGCCTTTCAGCGAGATATTCCAGGCGTAGTTGAGCCAATTGTCCTCTTGGTCTTGGCGATTCGTCATATCGAACGTATGGCTGATCATGCGACCAACATCGGTCAACGAGTAACCTATATTGTTACAGGTCATCGTTCCTAGAGCAGAAGGCAGAAGGCAGAAGGCAGAAGGCAGAAGGCAGAAAATTTTAGGGACAGGTTTAGGAACTGTAGGGGCGGGTTTAGGAACTGTAGGGGCGGGTTTAGGAACTGTAGGGGCGGGTTTAGGAACTGTAGGGGCGGGTTTAGGAACTAACGCTAGCTTTTTACCAATAACGGAACAACAAAACCCGCCCTACCCCACCAATACCTGAACAACAAAACCCGCCCTACCCCACCAATACCTGAACAACAAAACCCACCCAGCCTCACCAATACCTGAACAACAAAACCCACCCAGCCTCACCAATACCTGAACAACAAAACCCACCCTTATTCATCATTACTAGAAGCAGCTTAACCCAAAGATTACCTTAACCTTACCATTTTCTAACCTGCACACTTTAGGATATCCTTGCATCGCATCTAAGATATTCCTCTAACCAAACCAAAATCTGAAAGGGGGAAGGGTGAGCTATGGCTCTCAAACGTCGTCATTTTCTGCTATTTCTGGGAGCTAGTGCCGGAACGGTAGCACTGGGTTCTTGTAGTACTCCGGCTCAGAAGGGTTCTGGTTCATTAACCCAAGTTAACCCAAATACAGATAATCTGAGTTTTACACCCGTCAAGAGTCCCTTACCGTTAGAAACCGATCGCGTAGCATCAACGAAACAAATCGAAGCCTACAGCCGCTATGAAGTGGTGGATGACTTGGTACTGCCAGAAGGCTTTACCTACGATGTGATTGGCGCTTGGGGAGATCCGGTGGGGGATTCTCGCTTTGGCTATAACAATGATTATTTATCGTTTATAGAAACAGGTCAAAATGAAGGATACCTGACCATTAATTTTGAATATATTAGCGGTGGCACCTGGATGCAAACCTATTCTCAGGTCATCGGTGAATCATTACCATTTGAGGAGGTTAAAGCGGTGGCGGCGAAGAGTGATGGTAAGGTTAATGCCTTTGCTTTACCCGATTCTGATCCGCTAAAAGCGAAAATTCGCCAGATTTCCCAAGCTGGCTTGATTGATCAGGGATTAGGTGTGATTTCACTGCGTCGAACAGCCGATGGAACCTGGATGCGGACGAATTCTGCGGCAGATCGACGGATTACCGGAATCTCTGGATTAGCAGACGATCGCTATCTTAAAGCCACCGGTCCTGCTGTCGCGGTTTTCCGCAAGACTCAAGCACAAGGGTATAGTGATGGCTTAGGCGATCGCATTATTGGTACATGCCAAAATTGTGCTGGCGGAACCACGCCTTGGGGAACGGTATTCAGTGCAGAGGAAAATTTTCAAGACCAAGTGCCAGAACCCGTTTACGCCGATGGGACGTCCTTTGACCCCGCCGCGCTTCCGTTTATTATTAACGATTACTTTGTCGATGGACGAGGTAATGTTTTTGGTTTAGCTGGGAATAAATATGGGTGGATGGTAGAAGTTGATCCGGCTGATGCCAATGATTATGGCACAAAACACACTTGGCTGGGTCGATTCCGTCATGAAGCCGTGGCGTTTAAGGTTGTATCGGGGAAACCCTTAGCGGTATATTCGGGATGCGATCGTCGAGGGGGTCATTTGTATAAGTTTGTCAGTAAAGACACAGTTAGTGATCCGACCGATAAAGCCAATTCCCGTTTAATGGCGGAGGGAATGCTGTACGCGGCGGTATTTGCACCGGATGGGACAGGGCGCTGGATGGCATTAACACCCAATACTCCCGTCAACCCCGTGTTACCCAGTACCGTGGAAGGCAGCTTAGTCCCCTTACCCAAGCGTCCCCAGGGAGGCATTGTTGAGGTGACAACCGATGCGGAAGCCTTGGCGTTTAAACAGCAGTTTGCCACACTGGGGGATCTATACCAAGGGAATGATATCGAAAAACAAGGAGCAATTTTAATCGACGCCCATTTTGCCGCCAACGCTGCTGGTGCCACCACCACCGCCCGTCCCGAAGATACAGATATGGCGGCGGATGGTTCCCTGTATATCGCCTTTACCTCTGGGAGTCCAGGGGGAGATGGCGGACCGGATAAGCGCGTTTTCACCGGACCGAAGGGAGAAACTCCCTGGGAATTTGGCTGGATTCTGCGTCTGGTAGAAGACCAAGATGACCCCGCCGCGATGACATTTCGCTGGGAGTCCTTTGCCATGGGGGGTGAACCTGCTGAAGGGGGTGCCGGATTTTCTAATCCCGATAATCTAGAATTTGACAACAATGGTAATGTGTGGATGGTGACGGATATATCTACCTCCAAACACAATCAGCCCGTGACCAGTCGGGTCAATGACCCAGGTGAATCCATAAGTCAAACTGATATCCAAGGCATTTTTGGCAACAATTCGATCTGGTGTCTGCCCACATCTGGGGAAATGGCGGGGAATGCTTACTTATTTGGCATTGGACCAATGGAATGTGAAACCACTGGACCCTTTTTTAGTCCCGATCAAAAAACCTTATTTCTCGCCGTACAACACCCAGGGGAAAAATACGGTATCCGCAAAGATAACCAGACTGAGACTCGTAAATTTGTGATAAAAACTACTGCTGGAGAAAAATTCCAGCAAGAACGTCTAGTTCCCCTGGGTTCCAACTGGCCCCGTAAAGGCACAAGCGATCCACCCCAGCCAGCCGTCGTCGCGATTCGGCGATTGGATAACCAACCGATTACCACAGCATAAAATACCGTTAGTAGAGATAGATTATGCTAGGCTACGTCTCTATATTTCTCCACTGATTGAGCCAGATAAATAATTCTAATATTTTCCTGGTATCCAGCCAAACATTTTTGGTTTAGAATCTATTCCTTGTAGTCCCCAAAAATGGTAATAGTTAATTAGTAGATTTAGTGATAGTTTTGAGTCAAAGCAAAAATGCTATTGCTCATTCAGCCCAATTGCTTTACAGTTTTGGCATTAAACTTAGGTGTGAGGATTGTGAATGATTATGTCTACCCTATTCTGGAAAGCGTTTAAGGCAAGTCCCGTCCTGTTGGTTGCCTCTTTATTCGTCGCTAGCGGTGCATCGGCGGCTGAGTCAAATTCCCATGCGACGGCTGCTGATCTGTCTACAGCCGCGATGAATTTGGACACTGAACCGACAGCATCAATCAGTCCCAGGTTGGATGATGCAGCGCTGACTGAACCCATCCCAGCAACGGATACGCCTCAATCCAGCGTAACCGTTAGTCCCACGTTCCAACTGGCAGATAGTACCTTCCCTGAACCCGTTCCGGCGGCTGGAGATACCTCAGTTGAATCCAATCAAGAAATTTTGCAGCAAATCCAGCGCTATGGCAACGAAGGATCTACCTCTCTTGACCAAGTAACCAGCGTGGGTCAGTTGCGAGACGTTTCGCCAGGTGACTGGGCGTATGAAGCGCTGCGAAGCTTAGTTGAACGCTATGGCTGTATTGCGGGATATCCAGATGGTACCTATCGAGGCAATCGCGCCTTGACCCGTTACGAATTTGCCGCTGGTTTGAATGCTTGTTTGAACCAAATTGAGCGTTTGATTGGTACGGATGGTTTTGACGAGACTGAGTTAGAAACCCTGCGGCGGTTAATTCAGGAGTTTGAGGCAGAATTGGCAACCCTGGGTGCGCGGGTGGATAACCTGGAAGGGCGCGTGGCGTTCTTGGAAGACAATCAGTTCTCCACGACAACCAAGTTGAGAGGTGAAGTCATCTTTGGTTTTGCTGATACCTTCGGTGATACGATTGCTACTGGCGATGATGACACCAACACCGTCTTTGGCGATCGGGTACGTCTGAACTTTGAAACCAGCTTTACGGGACGCGATCGCTTGCGTACTCGTTTAGAAGCCATAAACATGGCTGAATTTAATAGCGGTGTGACTGGCACTAACATGACCCGCTTGGGGTTTGATGGAGCTGATGGCAATGACGTTGCCATTGATGAACTGTGGTATCGCTTCCCCTTGGGTGACAACCTCCTTGTCCAAATTGATGCCGCTAACGGCGAGTTTCAGGACACTATTCTTGATGTCGTCAACCCTTTCTTTGACAGTAGTGGTAGTGGTTCTATTTCCCGCTTTGGGCGCTTTAACCCGATTTATCGAACAGGTGGCGGTGCTGGTGGAACCTTAACCTATAGCTTGGGAGATGCCTTAGAGTTGTCAGCGAGTTACTTTGCTGACGAAGGTGATAATCCAGGTGAGGACAGTGGACTCTTTAATGGCACTTTCGCTGCCTTAGGTCAGATAACATTCAAACCCACTGAAAATATTACCGTGGCTGGAACTTATGTGCGCTCCTACTACCGGGGAGCAGACTTCGATGAAGAAGGGAATGTGCTTGAAGATGGGACTGTGAATGTTACTGGGTCTACAGGTAGCGTTTTTGCAAGCCAACCTTTTGGTGATATAGCAACTTCAGCCGATTCCTTCGGGATACAAGCGAATGCCACATTTGGCAAGTTTTCTGTTGGTGGTTGGGTTGGTTATCAAGATGCCGAAGCTGAAGCCACTTTCTTTGAAGGAACTGATGCTGATATTTGGAACTGGGCGGTTAACTTGGCGTTGCTAGATTTGGGTGGTGAAGGCAATAAGCTAGGTATCGTATTCGGTACACCGCCTAAGGTAACTGACACTGATATAGTGTTTCTTGGTGAGGAGTTCGACGATGATGATATTGATGATATTGAAGATGAGGATACCTCCTACCATTTAGAGGTGTTCTACCGCTATCAACTGACCGACAATATCGCGATTACTCCTGGCGCTTTTGTCATCTTTAACCCAGAACATAATGATGACAATGATGACATCTGGGTAGGCACTATCCGCACTGTCTTCAGTTTCTAAGCCTGTCTGAGCTATCGTTGACAATTGAATCATCGGGTGTAGGGGTACAGCATTGCTGTACCCCGATTTATCTGCACCTTTATGATATAAACGCGATCGCTATTCCTCTAATCGCTAAATCAATGGACATTTCTGGACTTTGTGGACATAAGTGTAACCGTCAGCTTTCCAGATTAGCTCGAAATACTTCCAGTTGATGCTTTGCAGTTTTCCTTTAACTGTAGTCAAGTCAAAGACCCGACTGGCTCTCACTGTCACTCGTCCAACATGTGTTCCTTGATTCTTCCCGGTGGGGACAATGGCACGAACTATATCGCCTGTCTTAAATCCATGAAACTCTTTGGTGCGAGTTCTAACGCTATGACTGCCATCTTTCTTCTGACGCGGGAAGCCAAATTTATTGATTTGTGCCATTTGCCGATTCCCATGTCCCGTTGCCTTGATTACCAAGGGATTAATATTTCGAGTTATTAGATTTTCTGGGGTTGATTGTCCAACGCTTGCAGCATCGAGCCAATGGGTTTTCGGTAAACCTAAGCGGGTGCGGTTGAACTTTGTCATTCCACCTGTCCCCGTTTCAACTGGTAAACCCGTAGCTGCTAGCTGATGATACAACGCCCATCGAGTAGAGTTAACGGCAGCGGCGTCTTTAAGGGGGCGTTTGGCTTTTTCTAATATTCGCTGTAAAATATCAGGTTTCGATGCTATAAACTGTTTAATCGGTTGGGTTCCTTTTTTGATGTTACATGGTTGACAAGCCAAACATAGGTTAGAAACCCGATTGCTGCCGCCCTTGGATTTGGGGTGGATATGTTCCACCTGTAAAGGAACGCCAGAGGCTCCACAGTAAGCACATTGACGGTTCCATTTGGTCAATAGATACTCCCGGACTTCGTAACCAAAAAGTTCTCCTTTTTGATACTCGATACCAGCTATTTCCGGGTTATTGAGTCGCTGAGTATCGAACCGTACCAGTTCCATTGAAATACTCGAAATTGGAGCCAACTTTCTCAACCGATTTACCCAAGTTAGAGTAGTGTCTACCCGATGTTGGAGACTAGTGCAGCGCTGCGGAAATACTTGAGCAGCTTCGTAAATACGATGAAGCTGGGGGAGCTGGGGAAGCTGAGGGAGCTGGGGGAGATATTAGCTG
>NZ_JAVJQN010000200.1:0-48136 GCF_040218245.1 Coleofasciculus sp. E1-EBD-02
CCCTACAATCTACAATTTTACTTAAAAACGGTGCGTTACGCTGTCGCTAACGCACCCTACAATCTACAATTTTACTTAAAAACGGTGCGTTACGCTGTCGCTAACGCACCCTACAATTAAGGTAGAATTAAGGTGGAATTAAGGTAGAATTAAGCGCTGAAATATTTGGCTACGGGATGATAGGTAACGATCGCGGTGGTTGATTGTTCGGGATACAGTTGTTCACTTTCATCCATGTACAGGTTGATGCGATCGCACTTCAGTAACTCCAGTTGCTTGTACTGATCCTGGATATTCGGACAAGCGGGATAGCCGAAGCTGTAGCGCGAACCTTGATACCGTTGCGCTAAGACATCCCGAATCGTGTCTGGTTCCTCCCCAGCCAAGCCTAATTCCCGGCGAATTCGGGCGTGTATCCATTCAGCTAAGGCTTCTGCCATTTGCACCGCTAACCCGTGATAGTAGAGATAATCGGTATATTGATCCGATTCAAATAGCTGTTTGGCGTATCGGGTAGCGACTTCCCCTACCGTTACCGCCTGCATCGGGAAAACATCGATAATTCCCGAATCTTTAGGCGCGAAGAAATCAGCGATACATAGACGCCGCCCCGATTTTTGTCGCGGAAATTTGAATGTGGCAATGGGTTCCCATTTCTCTGGATGTTTCTCACCCTCTTGATTCATCAACTCCGGATCGAATAGATGCAGAGAGTTTCCTTCCGATTGGCAAGGAAAATAGCCATAAATAATTTGCGAGTGCAACAAGTTTTCCGCCACAACCCGCTGTTTCCAGTCGTCGAGAATCGGATACACTGTCTCTTCCAGAAACTGATTATACTCCTCACGGGATTGGTCTTTCGGTTTGCGGAACTGCCATTGTCCAGCAATTAGCGCCTGCAAGTCTAGATACCAAAATACCTCATCGATGGGAATATCTTCCGGTTCCAGAATCCGAGTTCCCCAGAAGGGTGGAGTTGGGCGATTAATCTCTACGGTGATATGTTCAGAACGGCGGGTATCTTCTACCTCTGGAACCGATTGTTTCGCCGATGACTGCGGCTTCTCTTTCTTCTGATCAGATTTGCCGTTTTCTGAGGGCTGATTGCTGCCATTGGGACTCTCATCTACTTCATCTAAGAAGCCTTTTAAATCATCCCACTTTTCACCAGCTTTAGCGGGCATGAGTTTATCCATGAAGTGTAAGTCGGAAAACGCATCTTTGCCATACACGACTTTCCCTTGATAGGTATTCTGACAATCCTGATAGACGAACTTCGGCGTTAATGCTGCACCGCCTAAAATAACCGGAACCGTGATTCCCTTTTCGTTAAACGTCTCCAGGTTATCTTTCATAAATGCCGTGGATTTCACCAAGAGTCCACTCATGGCAATACAATCGGCATTATGTTCTTTGTACGCCTCGATGATATTGTCTACGGGTTGCTTAATTCCCAGATTCACCACCTTATAGCCATTATTGGTGAGGATGATATCCACCAGGTTTTTACCAATATCGTGAACATCCCCTTTCACCGTAGCAATTACCATGATTCCCTTGGCATTATTTTCCCCGTCTTCTTTTTCCATATACGGTTCTAAATACGCCACCGCTGCTTTCATGGTTTCGGCGGATTGCAAGACAAAGGGGAGTTGCATTTGTCCGGAACCGAAGAGTTCCCCGACGACTTTCATCCCATCTAAGAGGAAGGTATTGATAATCTCTAAGGGTTGATAGGTTTCTAAGGCTTTTTCTAGACTCTTATCCAAGCCAATCCGTTCCCCATCAATAATGTGGCGCTTGAGGCGTTCCTCAATCGGTAGATTCTCATCCACCGTGCGATCGCGCTTTGTGGTTTTGCCTTCAAATAGCTGAGTAATCTCCCCTAACGGATCATACGTGCAAATGTCGCCATCAAATTCCCGTTGATCATAAATCAGTTTCCGGCAAATCTCTTGATGATCGGGTTCAATTTTGGCTACGGGTAAAATCTTACTGGCGCTAACAATCGCTGCATCTAACCCCACCGCCATCGCTTCATGGAGGAACATGGAGTTTAATACCACCCTAGCAGCGGGATTGAGTCCAAAGGAGATATTAGAAACACCGAGAATAATATGACATCCGGGTAATTCTTCCCGCATCCGGCGGATGGATTCAATTGTCGCTTTCCCGTTGCTTCTGTCTTCTTCAATCCCCGTCGAAATCGGTAACGCTAGGGGGTCAAAAAAGATTTCATGGGCGGGAATCCCATAGTCTATAGCTTGATGATACGCCCGTTGCGCGATCGCGAATTTTCGATCAGCGGTTCGCGCCATCCCCTCTTCGTCAATCGTACCGACAATCACACCCGCGCCATACTGTTTCGCTAAGTCTAAGACTTTTAGGAACCGTTCCTCCCCATCTTCGTAGTTGGTGGAATTGAGGATACATTTCCCTCCGGCGACTTTTAACCCCGCCTCCATCTTTTGCCATTCCGTGGAATCCAAAACTAGGGGTAAGGTAACATTGGTGACTAAACGGGAGACCAATTCATGCATATCATGTTCGCCATCCCGTCCCACATAGTCCACATTCACATCCAGAACATGGGCACCTTCGCGTACCTGCGCCCTAGCTAAGGCGACTAATCCATCCCAGTCTTCCTCATTTAATAAAGTACGGCATTTTTTCGAGCCACTGGCATTTAACCGTTCGCCGACAATTAGGAAGGAGTTATCTTGTTCGTAGGGTTGGGTGGAATAAATCGAAGCAGCGGCGGGTTCGTATTCGGGATGACGTTCTTTCGGCGTCAGGGTTTGGGCAATTTCGGCTAATTGTTGAATATGTTCCGGGCGAGTACCGCAACAGCCGCCAATTACCTGGACGCCCAAATCTTCAATAAAATGCATTAACGCCATCCGCAGTTCCATCGGCGTTAACTTATAATGGGCTTTCCCCCCCACATTTTCCGGTAACCCCGCATTGGGGATACACGACACCACAAACGGCGAATGCTGGGACAAATACTTGATATGATCCTTCATGCGATCGGGTCCCGTGGCGCAATTCAGACCAAGAATATCAATGGGATAGCGTTCCAAAATCGCCAGGGCTGCACCAATTTCGGTTCCCACCAGCATCGTCCCCTGAACTTCCACGGTTACCGATACCATAATCGGGCGGCGTTCCCCTTTTTTACGAAACACCTCTTCCACCCCATTCAGTGCAGCTTTAATTTGCAGCACATCCTGACAGGTTTCGATAATGATTAAATCGACACCGCCATCGTAGAGTCCTTCAGCTTGTTCAGCAAAGGCGGCTTGGATTGTGTCAAAATCAATATGCCCCAATGTGGGGAGTTTGGTTGTCGGTCCGATGGAACCCGCGACAAATCGGGGTTTTTCGGGTGTGGAGAATTCGGCTGCAACCTTTTTAGCGAGTTCGGCTGCGGCTTTATTCAGGGAATAGGCTTGGTCGGCTAAATCATATTCTGCCAGAACAATCGACGCCCCCCCAAACGTATCCGTCTCAATCACATCCGCCCCGGCTTCCAGGAAACGACGATGCACTGTCGCCACGGCTTCGGGTTTGGTGTGAACCAGATACTCATTACATCCTTCATATTTCGCCCCACCAAAGTCTTCAGCGGTGAGGTTTTGGGTTTGCAGGTTGGTTCCCATCGCGCCATCGAAGACGAGAACCGGGCGTTGGGGACTATGAAGGCGAGTTAGGAAGGCACTGTTCATAACTGTCTTGGCAATCTGGATATAGATATTAGTGTAGGTGCAATGTCTGCCACACACAACCTGGGGTGAGGGGGCGCGATCGCACGATTAGACCTCATTCCTACTCTACCTTGCCTCTACAGACTAAAAGCTCGTGAACATCTGCCAGCATCTGCAACTGTGACAACATTTAGATTAGCATTCCGCAAAGCTTTGACCAACGCCGCGTTAATGGTGTCTTCATCCAGATAGAAACCAATCTGACTCATGATCGCCTTCGAGCTAAATAGTCTGCTTCGAGGCGATCGCATTCTTGATTATAAGCAGCAAATTCCACATCGAGCAATTCTTTATTGGCGTAGACACCCGCCCGGAGTTCAAACTCCGGGCTAAAAGCTCAAGTCCACTAAAGTGGACTAAAACTTTTAATCCGAATGGTACTAACTTAAAGCTGATATATAGTGCCTAACCTAGGGTATAGCAAGATTCCGGCGATTCCAAAAGGCTTAAGTCAGTGCCATTATTCTTGCTTGGTCTAGTCAGCTTTAGCTGACTTTCGCTTGGGTTCCTTGGGTTTAAACCCAAGGCTAACTTGTTGAGCTAGGGGCTAAGGTTCCCCTACTACAAACCCAATCTATTCCATCATTTTAGCTGTGTCACGCCATTACTGCTCTGGGAAAGAGGGCGGATGAGGAGGGCAATAAGATGGAGGATAAGGCAGAATGAACAGATAAGCGAAATTCTCCTCTTTCAGCTCATTCAAATTGCAATATGTGGGCAGCAGGTCATTGGGACGGGGTTGGTTTGGGATTTACCACCGACGTGCGCCAGATTCAATCGTAAAATTTATCCCACAATTTTAGCTAGATCCATCCAGTAATTTTGTGATTGGTGGGTTACGGCGGATATCAAATTAAAGGGTAACAATTAAAATGGTATAACCGCCTAACCCACCCTACTGGCGTGGCACACCTTATTTGGTGGATTAGAATTGGTTCGTAGTGAGGGCTTCAGCCCTCTCCAGCTAGGCGTTATAGCACTCTTCGTGCTTACTACAAACAAAGCCCTATTTTAGCTGTGCCACGCCACTACTGGTGATTTTTTTTGAGGAGTTTAGGTTGGGTTTGTTAGCGCTCGTGTCGCGTTTCCAAAGGTAGCGTCACACATTCTGTCGTCAAACGTTAGACATCGGCAAATTATCACACCGCTGCAAACTCAGCAAATACTTGCTCAATCACCTTTTGCGCCTTAATATCCAGAGAATGCCAATCTACTTCACCGTCTTCATCAATTAGGCTAGTATCAATCTCAACCTCCTGGCTTTCTACTTCAGAATGAACCGGGGCGTACTCCTGAAAACAGACTTGAAAGCATAACTCCCACAAGTTAATACAGGTTGAATGATCAGGCTTTTCTAAACATACCGCATGACCCGGTATCGGTGTCTGCACATCCTTATACGTGGCTTTCCAGGTGGTTGGTTCAAGCTGCTGGCGAATATGATCAACGATACGGATTAACGCGGGTTGCATTAATAGCCCTGCTTGTTCCCACGCCTGGGTTGTTTTAAATTTGGGTTTCATTCTGAACGTCAAGAGGGAGGAATTCAGCAAACAACGATGTTAAGACTACTGAGTGGATTTGGTTTCGTGACGGGAGCCACTTACCCGTTGCGCGTGTTGGCAGTTTTCCGGCGCACTCCACGTCTGTGGGGATACATGATTACTCCAATTTTGGTGAATGTGTTCATCGGTATTGCTCTGTACGCCGGATTACTGGTGTTTGGGTGGCAACAGATTGACAGTGTTACGCTTAGTTTATCGCAATGGTTGAATAATGCGATCGCGAGTCTTCCCCCCTGGCTGAGTTTCCTGGGCGTGTTCGCGACGGGGATCAATTGGTTGCTGGATGTAGTCTTGGTAATTGGCTTACTGCTGATTACGGGATTTTTGCTCGTTCAGTTTGGCGTTTTACTGGGTGCGCCGTGGTATGGTCAACTCTCGGAACAGTTAGAAGAAATCCGCACGGGTCAAATTCATACGGTAGAGGTGGGCTTTATCCAGGATATTTGGCGGGCGATTTTATTTGAGTTGAAGAAGCTGGTATTGGGAATCAGCGTCGGTGTCTTGTTACTAATGTTGAATATTCTCCCAGGGCTTGGCACCTTAGCCGCCGCAATTGGCGGGATTATCTTAACCGCAACGGTAACTTGTCTGGACTTTCTGGACGCGCCCTTAGAACGTCGCCGTTTACGGTTTCGCTACAAGTTAGGGATTGTGTTTAAGAGTTTACCTGCTAGTGCGGGGTTTAGTTTAGTCTGTATGGCGTTAATTACGATACCCTTGGTGAATCTGGTTACCATTCCTTTATGTGTCGCATCCGGGACGTTGTTTTTTTGCGATCGCGTATTACCTAAGTTACCGCAATCTTTGACGTTCGATCATTAGTCTAAAGCGTAATTATGACTCGGCTGCGTTTACGAGGTTTTATTGCACGGAAGGGGGATAATTCAAAGCCTCTCTCCTTGCAGGAGAGAGGTTTGGAGAGAGGTTTATTGGCTCATTGATTAGACGTTAAGGACGGTTGCTGATTTCTACAATCATTTCTCCTTGACGCAACCGTTCTAAGGCATTGGGCAAGGTAGCACTTAGTAGTTGTTTCAGATTACGGTTTGTGACGTTACCACAGGTTAGCCACAGAATTGTAGGGGGAGAACCCAATCGACATACTAAGTCAATGAAATCACTATCTTTAGTCATAATCACAGCATTTTCGGCTCGTGCGGCTTCAAAAATTTCGATGTCTTGAACATCTCGCAGTCCCAAATCCCGCAATGCAGACGCTTCTAAACCAAAGATGTCTATCAGCCATTGCGCCAGTGCTGGAGGTAATTGAGCATCAATCCAAATTTTCATGCCGTCAGCCTGGGAAAATCAGTGCGCCGTGCGGCGAAAAGTAGGCAAGCTTGAATGTCTGCCAGTTCTAAATCCGGGAAGTCTTCTAATATCTCAGTAAAACTAACATTCTCAGCTAACATTTCCAAAATATCAGTGACTCGAATTCGCATACCTCGAATACAGGGACGACCGCCACACTGACCAGAGGTTTGGGTAATACGATTTAATAAACCAGTCGTTGAATTCATAAGGTTATCGCTGCAAGTATTGACTTCAGTGTAACGAAAAATCAGTCGTTTCTAGTGTTGAATTTCGATTCAGTGACTCGAATTCACATCCCTATAGCTTTTGGCGATCGCGTGTTACCTAGATTACCGCAATCTTTAAGGTTCGATCATTAGTCTAAAGCGCAATTATGACTAGGCTGCGTTTACGAGATCTTATTGCACCGAAGGGGGAGAATTCAAAGCATCCCCCCTCCCAAGGGGGGATGGAGAGAGGTTTGGTCTGATTTATGAGTAAAATGTACAATAAGGCGATAGATAGGAGAAATAAAATGAGAACCCTTGAAACAACAGCCAACGTCACATCAGATGGTAAAATCACTCTACAACTCCCCCCTGATATTCCAGCCGGAGAGTATCAGGTTGTGTTGGTACTTGATCAGACCATTGTTCCAGAAGCATCAGAAACTCCTAAGAAACGCCCGCCTTTAAATTTTCCTGTGGATAGTTACGGTTCTTGGTCTCCTAATCTTTCCCTAAGACGTGAGGATATGTATGATGAATGGGGTCGATAATGCGGTATTTCTCGATACCAATGTTCTGGTGTACGCTAATGTTGAAGAATCTCTATTTCACCAATCGGCACTAGAAGCCATTCAAACTCGTTATGAAGCCGGAATCGATTTATGGATTAGCCGACAAGTTTTGCGAGAATATTTGACAACTCTCACCCGCCCTCAAGCTTTTGTCAATCCTCGACCTGTAGAAATTGTGATTGCACGAGTGCGATTTTTTCAAGACCACTTTCGTGTCGCTGAAGACAACGCACAAGTGATAGAACGGCTGTTAAGGTTGATGGAGGAAATTCCTATAGGTGGTCGGCAAGTCCATGATGCCAATATTGTGGCGACAATGCTGGTTTATGGAATTGATCAGCTATTGACCCATAATGTTGCTGATTTCAACCGCTTTTCAGGATTGATCACTGTATTGCCATTAGTTCGAGATGAAGGGTAGTTTTGTCGGTTGGGTTCCCTTATCTCAACCATTAACTTGAATTGTGTCTGACTATTTAGAAATCAGTGACTGCTCAATAAATGGGCTTTGTCAACCTTTAAGCTATCCTCAATATAGCCCAGTTTTTGTAATTCCTGACCTGCGATTTCATGAAACTGCTGCACCTCTGATTCCGTTAACTCTTTTTTCCAGCGCCCTTGACTAAACTTATCAATGGATTTGGATAGTTTTTGAAATTCTTGGCGAGTATCTTGAGTGATGGTGTTCTGGGAATAGTATTGAGGCTCGATCTGTCTGGCATCATACTCTTCCCCAAGAAAATTCATGATTTGTCTAATCACCTGTTCCGGATTATTGGTTAAGTCTTCATACTTAACGTCAAAAATATTGTCATTTTCTCCCTGGTTTAGTCTCGCGTTTACACATTTTTTCCAGTAGGACGCATAGCGGACGATACTCTTTCCTTGGGGAACATTTTGGTGATGGCGTGCGGAACAATAGCCGTCTCGACCATCGCGGAACATATTGATAAACTTGGCGTTGGGAAAGTGCTTTAATAAAAACTTCAGCCTCAAAACATGCTGGGGAGTTTTTTCAATAAAACGCTGACCTCCTGTTTGGTGAGTGATCTGTTGAGTGAAGTTATCGTAAAATTGTACAATATCTGGGGACTGCTTAATTAAATCTGCTATGTCTGTAGTGGTAAATCCTTCATAAGTAAACCCATAAATATCCCGGTACATAAATAAGCCTGTTTCATACCCAAAACTACTCAAATTAGGATGAGCGCCTAAAATCAATTTTATCAGGGTTGTGCCACTGCGAGGCGCACCAAACACGAAAATATGGGGTTCCTGAGAAATCGTCTTCGGTAGGCGCAGAAAAATATTTTTAGGAATAGCTTGGGGATGCTTTAAAAAAGAGCGAAGGGCTGTAATAAGAGGCATAGAGCTAACCTTTGACTATTTTTATTCGATCTGATAATAATAAAATATTAATCGATGATAATTAAGATTTAACCTAGACTCAAAAAAAATTAATAATTCCTTGAGTTGAATAGTGTCTTAACATTTTGTATTAATATAGAAGGATGACAATTATTTAATAATCAGGTATGGAGTACAAACAACTAGGGGAAAGCGACCTACGGGTTTCAGAAATCTGCTTGGGAACCATGACCTATGGTCAGCAGAACACTATAGACGATGCGAGAGAGCAACTGGACTACGCGATTTCCCAAGGGGTGAACTTTATTGACACCGCAGAAATGTATCCTGTACCGGGACGGGCGGAAACGCAGGGGAAGACAGAAGAGTATATTGGCGAGTGGTTAGTTAAGCAACAGCGCGATCAGCTAATTGTGGCGACCAAAATTGCGGGTCCCACATCTCGGATGAGTTGGATTCGGGGAGAAAATCACCGAATTGACCGCCCCAATATCGAGCAGGCACTAGAAGATAGCCTGAAGCGCCTGCGTACTGATTATATTGACCTATACCAAATCCATTGGCCCGATCGCTATGTTCCCTTGTTTGGCGCACCTGATTATGATCCCAAGCATGAACGGGACACCGTACCTATAGCTGAACAACTGGAGGTATTCGCTGACTTCATCAAAGCTGGGAAAATTCGCTATTTGGGGTTGAGTAATGAAACCCCTTGGGGTGTGTGTGAGTTTTGCCATGTTGCCCAGCAGCTAGGATTACCGAAAGTGGTATCGATTCAAAATGCCTACAGCTTGGTTAATCGCATCTTTGATATTCACTTGGCGGAAGCCTGTCGATTTAATCAGGTTGGGTTACTCGCCTATAGTCCCTTAGCCTTTGGCTTGCTGACGGGTAAATATCTCAACGGTATCCCAGAAAAGTCACGGCTAGCCCTATTTCAAGGATTTGGGGGGCGGTATGAGAAATTCAATCTCACTGAAGCGGTGAAGGAATATGTGAACATTGCCCATAAGCATAACCTGACACCCGCCCAGTTAGCCTTGGCATTTGTGCGATCGCGTTGGTTTGTTACCAGTACGATTATCGGTGCAACCACGATGGAACAACTCAAGGAAAATCTGAGTGCAGCTGAGGTGACATTGGATCAGGATATCTTGGCAGAAATTAATGCCGTTCACGCCCGGTATCCGAATCCTACACCCTGATGGTGTGGAGGAGCAGGGGAAGCTGGGGGAGCGGGGGAAGCTGGGGGAGATGGGGGAGATGGGGGAGCTGGGGGAGCTGGGGAAGCGGGGGAAGCTGGGGAAGCTGGGGGAGCTGGGGGAGCTGGGGGAGCGGGGGGAGCTGGGGAAGCGGGGGAAGCTGGGGAAGCGGGGGGAGCTGGGGGAGCCAATGTAGAGACGTGCCATGGCACGTCTGGGAGCTGGGGGAGCTGGGGAAGCTGGGGACAGTCATGGTAGAAACGTACCATGGTGTATCTGTGTGTAGGGGCGGGTTTAGGGACTAATATTGATGGTTTTCCTTAGCTTGGCTGCAAAACCCGCCCTGACCAAATGACGAATGACGTAGCTTGCTTCTCGCGATAGCGAGTATGACGAATGACAAATGACAAATGACAAATGACAAATGACAAACAATCACCTTTTACATTTGTTGCAACTAGCGAGTCCAGGCTTACCTGTCGGTGCTTACAGCTATTCAGAAGGATTAGAAATACTTGTAGAAAAAGAGATAATTAATAACCCACAACAATTGAAAGCGTGGATTGACCAAGAATTGAGATATGGAGCGATTCGCTTAGAAGCCGCTATGATGATACGCGCCTATCAGAGTCTCCAGGCTGAAGATTTAGAGGCATTGAAATATTGGAATGCTTGGGCGAGTGCGGCGAAGGAAACCTCGGAGTTGCGATCGCAAAGTTGGCAAATGGGTAATTCCCTGATCCGCTTACTGGTGGAGTTAGAACCGGAACTTCAATCTGTGGCGGGGATAGTGGGAACTCCCTGTAATTATGCGATCGCCTTTGGTATTGCAGGCGCGTACTGGCAAATTAACCTCATGGATGCTTTATTGGGCTATTTACACAGTTGGGCATCTAATCTAATTAATACAGGTGTGAAATTGATTCCTCTGGGTCAAACCGCCGGACAACAACTGCTGCTGGAACTTGCTCCTCAGCTATCGGGTGCTAGCCAAGGCATTTTAGCCCTAGAAGATGATGAACAGTTACACAGTTGCACTTGGGGATTAGCGCTCTCTAGCATGGCTCACGAAACCCAGTATACGCGATTATTTCGCAGTTAACGGTATTTTGTACTGGTGTCAGTTGTCTATCGGATATTTCTATGCTACCTTAAAAGTTTTTCAAATTTGAGGAAGCTATGAGTCAACGAACCCAAATCAATCTTCGCATAGACAACGAATTACTCCAAGCGCTACGCGAAAAATGTGCCGCTGAAGGCTGCACGCAGACAGAGTTTATTACCAATGCGATCAAATCGTCATTAGGTATCCCGATTACCCAAGCCAATCTGATTGAGATCGATGAACGAATTGCCGCCCACATTCAACCCATTCGAGAAGAGTTAGATCAGTTGAGGGCAGCGTTGGGGGAATTCGCAGCCTGAGGGTGAACAATGGAACTCTCAGGCAACAGGTTCCACCAGTATCTAACTTAGAGGCAATTCGCGATCGCATTCTCGGCAACTTGAATCTCGGTAGAAATGCACTCGCCTACAAAGCTGCCCAGAAAGTCCTCGATGAGTTTATTGGCGAATTGTACAGAAAATAAGTGATCACCAAAAGCGGCAACTGGTATAGTTCCTTTGTTCATGGTTGATCAACCTTGAACAATCAACGATGAACCATTTAGCTTTCTTGGTGCTTCGCGAGTATCATGTCTCTTGCGTCTGGTAATATCCCACGTTTTTTAGCGTGGGATATATTTTTTTTATTCTTTTTGCTTTTATATAATTACGCTATACACTTGCTATATATTCAGCCAGAACCTGATAATCAAAAATACTTAATATCTAGGAAGAAAGATTAATCATGTCAGGGAAATTACGGATGGATCGGGTAATAACTCTCCCCATACCTAAGCCAAATGGCTTAGGGAAATCCCCCTAAAATTCGGGCTAACTTAGGCGCTGAAACGCCTATGGTTAAGAGGTTAATAGCTTGCCTTCCTGCAATAGAGCTATACGCAGTAAACTTACGCCATTATGCTGAGGCAATTAGCAGCACGATAAGCCGACAATAAGAAGATGTAATGACTTAAACCAGAAAAGGTGAACAAAGCTTTACAAAAACTTTATGCTCACTTTACTGAATTGCTAGTGACATCCTCTACCATAAAGACAGAGTAAGTCTGAATGAGTTGTGAAATAGCAATCCTTGCTGGGCAAACTTTCCAGCCTCATCTGTTAAAAATCAATTATTAAGACTGGTGATAGTGCGTGTAAGCAACTTTCTCGAAACGTCTACGTAGAATTACCCAAGATACAACAAAACCTGGACTATCCTACAGCAGTGCATCTCCACAACGCCTAAGTGAGGGGCTGGCTCACCTCCATCGGTGACAGCGAAAACTTATCTAATCTGGGTAATTTACCAAATTCTGTAATATTAACGGCAAGCGCTGGATTTAAATGCCAACCCAACGAATCCAGTTGTTTATGCTGCTCTCCAAACAAGACTGTATGGAATTGTCCCAGTTGATTATTCCAGTCTGATGGTATTAGCACGACTAAGTAGGTTGGTGGAAATAAACTTAACTAGATTAAGTTATGTAAACAAGCATCAAACCCTTACTGTTCCCTGTTCCCTGTTCCCTGTTCCCTAATCTCCACCGCTAACTTTAATTGTGTCCACCTACTTAAGTGCAGTCTGTTCCCCTGTTCCCAACTTGGCTAGTTGCTTTCATCATCCCTAATCACTTTCATGCTGTATTCCCAGAAGTTCAAGCTAAAATTATGACCAATCAATTCGAGCGAGCCATTGGATACTCACAAAACTGGACTGAATTTATTAGCACTGGTGCTTTTCCCTTCACCCCTTGTTCAATTATCAATCCTGAAAATCTGGCGACCCAACTTTTCTCCTGCGCCAGTGAGAAATTTACAGGGTGCTTAGATATTGAAGCCCATCCACACCAACACTGGAGTTTATATTTTTGCCAAGGTTTAATCTGTGGTGGAAGTGGCATACATCCCCGTCGCAGTTGGTTGCGCCAGCTTTATCGCTACTGTCCCCAACTTATTGATACGACTGTCAATTCTTCCCAACCGTTCCCTAGTCACAATTACGATACCTTAGCGGAATTAGTAACCCAGGGAAAAATTCGGTCAGAGCAAATGACAGAAGTTGTCGAAAGCTATATTTTAGAAATTTTTTTTGATCTGATTCAACACCTGGAACAGATATCTGCTTCCTCCAACTGGCAACTTAATTATAGTCAAATCCCTCAAGCTCAGATGGAGTCTACCTTAGTCACCCTAGATGTTGATGAAATGTGGCGGCAAGCGGTAAAACTTTGGCGAAGTTGGCAAAGCGCCGATTTAACCGACATTTCTCCTAATTTAGCGCCTAAGGCATTAAACCCTAAGCAATTGCAACAACAGTTTTCCCAGATGCTCTACAATAACCTCAGTGGTTTGGGAGGTATGAATCAGACGTTTAAAGCGTTGCAAGAGGAAACCTCTGACGTTACATCTGATAACCTGATAGCTTCGATGGATGGCAATCAAACATTACGGGATTTAGCTGTTCATTTGAATCGGAATCTTGTACTCCTAACTCAGCCCATCATGCCCTATATTCGTCAAGGGTTAGTTGAATTGATTGAGGTTGAGGATGTGAGTTTCAGTGCTGTATCACTGACAAAGCCAGACTTTTCATCTCCCGAAACCCCAGCCACTCCAAGAGAATCGAAATCGGCGAATCCCTTAATTGCCTGTATCGAGGATAGCTCAGTTGATCTGCTACTGATGAATCATATTCTCACTCAAACAGGCTATCAATTTATCAATATTGAGGATCAGGAAAAAGCATTATCGATATTGATAGAACACAAACCCGACCTGATTTTCTTAGATTTAGTTATGCCCATTGCGAATGGGTATGAAATCTGCTCCCAAATTCGTCGGGTTTCCTTTTTCAAATCCACCCCAGTGATTATTGTGACGGGTAAGGATGGGATTATTGACCGGACACGGGCAAAAATTGTCGGTGCGTCAGATTTTATCACCAAACCCATTAATAAAGATAAAATGCTCCAAGCGTTACACACTTATCTCCCCAAGCCCCCGGTTAACCAGTTTCAGGATACATCAATGTTTGGAGATTGGTACGCTCAACCACCGATGCAATACTCTCCAATGTAGTGTAGTGTTGAATACTCACACTTTGGTGGAGACAAAGCAGATGGCAGATGGTAGATGGCAGAAGTGTATTACTGGTACGGAATCATTTCAGCCCTTACATCTGTCCTAAGCTTTATGACAACAGTTATCTACTAAAAAATAGTTGTATTCTTCTCTATTTTTCATTTATTGTAGGAAAACATGTAATTCATATTAAATGTTTTATTCCCGATTATTGACATAATCACCTTTTTATGAGCTACAATTAAGCTGGTTATATCTGTAGTTTATCATGGAATATTTTATCGGCGAAAAATAGTTAACATTGTAGCTCTCAAAAAAGAACGTTTTTAAATCTTAATGGTAAAAAAAACAGTCATATTTATATCGATATGACTGACGATAGTATCTGATTTAGCGAGATAAATAATAAATAAAAATGCTTGCTCCTTTATCTGTTCGATCAACTCATTGGACTATAACCAAACATGATGTCGTTTTTACCACAGAAGAACTACTAAAACGGATTCAAAATTGTGCTAGTCAACAATTTACAGGTCAGTTAGATTTCAACATAACCAATCCCCAACAACAGCAGTGGCAGCTATTCTTTAGTGTCGGCAGTTTGATTGGTTGTCACAGTAAGGTACATCCCGTGCGTCGTTGGTTTCGTCAGCTATCATTGCACTGCCCTTCACTGGCTGTTAATGCTATAACGCCAGCAGGAGAACCGATTCAATATCAAGATTATGAGTCATTAGCCACACAAGCGAAACAAGGACAAATCCCCCTAGGACAAATGGCAGCACTTGTTCAAGGTCATACCAGCGAAGTTCTTTTTGATATTATCCAAGCAGGGGAACAACAAAACTATCATTCTGGAATGTATCTAAGCTACCGAGTCATTCCTCAAGATTCTATCGATTTAGGCTGGGTTGTGGTTCGGACGGAGCGCGTTTGGCAGCAAGTTTTTCAGGATTGGCAAGCTTGGCAACAAGCGGGTTTAGCTGACATTTCACCGAATCTCGCCCCTAAAATTTTGCAGGCAGATCAGTTGCGCCAGCAGACATCACCCTCTGCTTATCGTAATCTAACAGCGTTTGCGGACGGGAAACAAACGCTTCGGGATTTAGCGGTTAAGTTAAAACAAAGTCCTCTGCCCCTAACTCACTCAATTGCCCCTTATATTCATAAAAAATTAATTGGATTAGTTGAAGTTGAGGACTTGAAGGTTTCTATTTTACCTCGTAAAATTGTTGAGGATAAATCTCCTGAAAATGGCAAAATTACATCACGGAATCCTTCTCGCTTGTCATCCTCCTCTAAATCATCAAATGCGGTAATTGCTTACATTGATGATAGTCGGCTTGACACTCAAATGATGGGTTATATTTTAGAGGAAGCGGGTTATAAGTTTGTCTCAATCCAGGATTCAGTGCAAGCCCTAGTTAAGCTTTTAGAAAATAAGCCGGATCTGATATTCCTGGATTTGGTGATGCCTGTCGCTAATGGTTATGAAATTTGTTCTCAAATTCGCCGTGTTTCGGTTTTTCAGGATATTCCCGTGATTATTCTGACCGGAAATGATGGCATTGTAGACCGGGTGCGTGCCAAAATGGTCGGGGCTTCGGGTTTTTTGCCAAAGCCGATTACTCAACAAAAGGTGTTGAGTACTTTGCAGAAGTATTTACCGACCAAATCTGTACCGATGAGTAATTAAATAGTGTTCAGTATTTATGACTGAACCAAAAACTGCAAAGGTTGTGTATCGCAAACATTGGATTAACTATGACAACTGTTCTTTTAGTGGAAGATAGTGTAACAGAAACCCAGGTACTGACTCGTTATTTAAGACAAGCCGGATTTAACGTAGTGAGTGTAACAAGTGGAGAGGAAGCCCATATAAAACTTCAAGCTAAAAAACCTGATTTAGTGATTCTTGATGTTATTTTACCGGGTCAAAGTGGTTTTGAACTTTGCCGCGAGATTAAAACAAACATCGACACCAAGAAAATTCCTGTGGTGATGTGTTCAACAAAAGGCACGGATGCTGATAAGTTATGGGGGTCAATGCTAGGTGCTGATGCCTATATTTCTAAACCAGTCGATCAACAGGAATTAATGAAAATCATTAATAAATTTACACTGGTTTAGCTGATTGCTGTTCCCTGTTCCCTGTTCCCTGTTCCCTAAAAAATGACAAATTCACTTGACTCAATCCTCTTAACCACGAGTCTTGATTCACTCAACCTTAAACCTTCACCCCCAGAAACACAGCGGCGGTTACTTCGCTTTCCTATGAGTCACCAAGATAGTGCCCTATTGCCCTTGGAACAAATTGGGGAAGTGCTACGGGTCAATGTAAGAGACATTCTGCCTGTTCCGGAAATGCCTGGTTGTGTTTTAGGGATCTGCAACTGGCGTGGCGATATGCTTTGGCTAGTTGATCTGAGCCAGTTGCTGGGCTATTTATCATTAGACCAACAAGGGCAATTGGCTGATGTTTTGGTGGTGTTAGTGGTACAGGTGAATGAGCAATCAATCGGACTTGTTGTTTCTCAAGTTAATGACATCGAATACCACAATTTGCAACATTTGCAGCCTGCTGTTCCGGGTGTATTTCCGCCTAAACTTTTGCCGTTTATTCTGGGTTCCTTCCCTGAAGATCAGGGCATTGTACTGAATATTCACGCCATTAGCCATTATCCCCTTTGGCAAATGCATCGTGAGTGAAGAAAATGCTAGGGGCTAATTGAAAATTTAGCCAGGGCGGGTTTAGTTCAATTAGGGGTTTTCTCCTAAATCTTATGGGTAAAACCCGCCCCTACACATTCACAGGCTATGCCCTCTTTCTGAAGTGGAGGGTCAACATTTTTTCCGATCGCAGATCGCGGACATATTAGGACTAGACACATCGAAATTATGCAAGAACTCGAACAATCGAAGCAAGTACTCAACCCTGATGCGGAGAACGATTCCGCTCATAAAATTAGTAATGGCGATCGCGTGACAGATGAGTCTCAGCCTGAGATGGGTGTCAATATCGAAACCTATTTTCAGGAACAACGCCAGTGGCTGTTAGCGGTTGCTCAACGGATGCGTCGTGCGTCTACGATTGAAAGCGTTGATACGCTGCTAGAAACCACTGTGGCAGAAGTGCGGGAGCATTTCCAGGTTGATCGGGTTCTGATTTATCAATTTAAGACGGAAACCGAGGGCGTGGTTCGCGCTGAATCTATGGTTGCGGGGTATACTCCCTGTTTGGGTGAATCCTTACCCGCGTTAACCTTTGGCGCGAATAGTCAAATCGAGTATCAGCAGCAACAGGTTGTCACCCTGAGTCATCTGTATCAAGGCGTAACCAGTCCCTATCAACTGCAACTGCTGAAACGGTTTCAAGTTAAAGCCAGCTTGAGTTTACCGATTCTGTTTAGTAAACAAGTCTGGGGGTTACTGATTGTTCAGCAATGTTCCGGAACCCGCACCTTCCAAGACTCCGAAATTAATCTGCTGTATCAGGTGACAACGGAACTGGCGCTTAACCTGCAACCGGGGGAACTGTTTAGTCAACTCCGCAGCCAAAACAAAAATACCAAAGTTGTCGGTCAAGTCGCGGCGAAAATTCTCAAGAACATCTTGCGATCGCTGAATATTCCCCAAGTCTTTAGCAGCGCCACCCGGGAAATCCGTCAGCAACTGGAGTGCGATCGCGTGGCGGTGTATCGGTTTAATCAAGATTGGAGTGGTGAGTTTATCGCTGAATCCGTTGCTCCTGGCTGGGTTCCCCTAGTGGGTCCGGATATTCAAACAGTTTGGGAGGATACCTATCTCCAAGAAACCCGAGGCGGGCGTTATCGTAACGAAGAAACCAATGGCGTGAATGACATTTACGCCGCTGGTTTGACTGACTGTCATATCGATCTGTTGGAACAATTTGAGGCAAAAGCCTACGCGATCGCGCCCATTTTCGAGGGAGACAAACTCTGGGGATTACTCGCCGCCTTCCAAAACTCCGGTCCGCGTCAATGGGACGCTTCAGAGCTTAACATACTGGCATTAGTCGGGCGTCAGTTTGGTGTCGCCCTCCAGCAAGCCGAATATTTGGACAGTTTACAAGCCCGCACCGGACAATTAGCAAAAGCGGCGGAACGGGAACGCACCATCGCCCGGGTGATCGAGAAAATTCGTCAAACTACAGACTTGGAGACGATTTTCCAAACCACTACCAAAGAAGTGCGTAAACTGCTCAATATTGAGCGCGTCACCATCTATAAATTCCGCGACGATTATTTCGGTGATTTTGTCAGTGAATCCCAAAGCGGAGGATTTTCTCCAATTGTGGGCAGTGGTTGGGAAGATCCCTATCTCAACGACCATCGAGGCGGACGGTTCCTCGACAATGAAGCCTTGGTTGTGGATGATATTTACACCGCCAATCTCACCGATTGCCACGTCGAGGCGTTAGAAAACTATGGCGTTAAATCCTGCGCCGTTGTCTCGATTTTCCAAGGGCAAAAACTGTGGGGATTACTCAGTGCCTTTCAAAACACCAGTACCCGTCATTGGGAAGAAGGCGAAGTCCAATTACTCAAACAAATTGCCAACCAACTCGGTGTCGCCTTACAACAAGCCGAATATGTGCATCAGATTCAACTGCAATCTGAACAGCAGGCGAAAGAGGCGGAACGCGAACGGGCGTTAGCCAAAGTCGTGGATAAGATTCGTCAACCCTTCGACATTGACAAGATGTTTGAAACCACTACTCAGGAGGTGCGGCGACTGCTGAATGCGGAACGGGTAACGATTTATAAGTTCCGGGATGACTATTTCGGCGACTTTATCTGTGAATCCGAGTCGGGCGGATTTCCCAAGTTAGTTGGGAGTGGTTGGGAAGATCCCTATCTCAACGAACACCACGGAGGATGTTTCCGAGACAATGAACCCTTCGTTGTGGATGATATTTACCATGCGGATCTCACTGATTGTCATATCGAGGCTCTAGAATACTATCAAGTCAAATCCTGTGCGGTGGTGTCTATCTTCCAAGACGACAAACTTTGGGGATTACTCAGTGCCTTTCAAAACACCAGTACACGCCACTGGGAAGACGGTGAAGTGCGACTGCTCAAACAAGTGGCATCTCAACTGGGGGTGGCGCTGCAACAAGCCGATTATTTGCAGCAATTGCAAGCCAAATCGGAGCAACTGCTGAAAACCGCCGACTTGGAACGAGTCACGGCTCAAATTATCAGCAAAATTAGCCAGTCTCAAGATCTGGATCAGATTTTCCAGACGGCTTGTGGGGAACTACAAACCTTTTTGGGGGCTGATCGCGTGGGGATTTATCGCTTTGATCCCGAATCGGGGTTTGATCAGGGAGAAATGGTGTCTGAACGAGTGGTGGCAGGTTTTCCCTCTGCCCTGTCGATCACAGTTGACGACCATTGTTTTGGTGAGAAACATGCGGAAAATTATCGTAAGGGACGGGTTTGGGCAGTTGCCGATATCTATCACGCCAATTTAGCGCCCTGTTATATTGATACCCTCTCCAAATTTCAGGTGCGCGGGAATTTAGTCGCCCCCGTTATGCAAGGGATCGAATTGTGGGGATTACTCTGTATTCACCAGTGCAGTGGTCCACGCAAGTGGAGAAACCAAGAGGTGGAATTTGTCAAGCAGGTGGCGTATCAATTGTCCATCGCCCTGAAACAATCCCAGTACCTGCACCAGTTACAAGACCAATCCACGCAGCTAGCGACGATTGCCCAAACTCAGGAAACCGTATCCAGTGTTCTGACTAAGTTGAGCTATGGCGAGGATATCGCCACCATCTACAATACATCCACTCGTGAACTGCGGAAACTACTCAAGTGCGATCGCACGGCGGTTTATCAGTTTGAACCAGACTGGAGTGGCGTGTTTGTGGCGGAGTCGGTGGCGACGGGATGGACACCCTTAGTCGGTCCGGATATCCGCACTGTTTGGGAAGATAGCTATTTACAGGAAACTCAAGGGGGACGTTATCGGAATCGGGAAAGCTTTGCCGTGGATGATATCCATACCGTGGGTCACTCCGATTGTCACGTTGAAATTTTAGAACAGTTTGAGGTCAAAGCTTACGCCCTCGCCCCGATTTTCGTCGCCGATGAGTTATGGGGAATCCTCTGTGCGTATCAAAATACTGGACCTCGGCACTGGACGAGTACCGAAATCACCGCATTGACCCAAGTCGCTCAAGGCGTAGGAACGGCATTACAACGCCTCTACTACCTGGAGAAGGTGCAACAGCAGTCGGATCAATTCGCCCAGTTAGCGAAACGGGAAAGTAACTTTATCAACCTGCTGTATAAAACCGGACAACGGATTGCCGAGCGCTTGCAGAAAGGAACCTTGAACCCAGAGGTTCTGTTGCAGGCGACGAGTCAGGAACTGCGACTCCTGCTGAATACGGATCGGGTGGCGGTTTATCGCTTTAATTCTGATTGGAGTGGGGAATTGGTGCTTGAAGATGTGGGGGGTTCCTACGTCAAGGTTGTCGGTACCCAACTGGCAAAGGTGAGTGATCCGGTGTTGCAACAAAGTGAGGGTGGTGTGTATCGCCAAAATCAGACTACGGCGGTGAATGACATTAGCCAAGCCACGGAGTTGACGTTTAACCGGGAGATGTTGCAGCAGTGGGGAGCGCAGGCTTACATCATCGCCCCCCTATTCCAAGGGGAACAACTTTGGGGATTGCTGGGGGTGTATCAAAATAATGAACCGCGTACCTGGGAAGAGGGCGAGGTCAAACTCTTGGCGCAGATGGCAACTCAGTTAGGGATTGCTCTCCAGCAAGCGCAATCCTTGGAACAGGTTCAGGAACAGTCCCAACAATTGAGGGAGGCGGCGCAACGGGAGAAAGCGGCGAAGGAAGAATTACAACAGGGGGTAATTCAACTGCTAATGGCAGTACGTCCGGCGTTACAAGGGGATCTGACGGTACGAGCGCCAATTACCGAAGATGAAGTGGGAACGGTGGCGGATGCCTATAACAATACCCTGCAAAGTCTGCGGGCGATTGTCCAACAGGTGCAGCAATCCTCGCGCCAAGTGGCACAAACCTCCCAAGCCAGTGAAACCGCGATTTCGGGATTAGCCCAACAAGCCCAACGCCAGTTCCAGGCGCTGGAACAAACCCTGGAACAGATTCAGATGATGGTGAATTCTACCGAAGCGGTGGGGGCTAGCGCTCAACAGGTGGAAGAAGCGGTGCAACAGGCGAACAAAACGGTTCAAGCTGGGGATGAGGCGATGAACCGCACGGTGGATGGGATTATGGATATCCGGGAAACCGTGGCGGAAACCAGTAAGCGGCTGAAGCGTTTGAGTGAATCGACGCAGAAGGTGTCGCGAGTGGTGAATTTGATTAGTAACTTTACCACCCAAACCCAGTTGTTGGCGTTGAACGCCTCCATTGAAGCCACCCGCGCGGGTGAGTATGGACGAGGATTCGTCGTGGTTGCGGATGAAGTCCGTTCTCTGGCGCGTCAATCGGCGGAAGCGACGACGGAGATTGCCCAATTGGTGCAGGAAATCCAGATGGGTACGGCTGAGGTGTCATCGGTTATGGAAACGGGGATTCAGCAGGTGGCATCGGGTACAAACCAGGTGAACGAAGCGCGGGAGTATTTGTATGCGATCGTGGAAGCTACGAGTCAGATTAGTCAGGTGGTAGCGGGAATTACTCAAGCGACTCAAGTTCAGAGTCAGGAGTTACAGTCGGTTACCCGAACCATGACTCAGGTGGCGACGATTGCTAATCAAACGGCGGAAAATTCGATGGAGATGTCTTCATCGTTCCAAGGTTTGTTGACGATGGCGCAAAATCTGCAAATGAGTGCGGATCAGTTCAAGGTTGAATAGTCTGTCATTGGTCATTGGTCATTGGTCATTGGTCATTTGTCTTATGTCATTGGTCATTGGTCATTGATGCTGTAGGGGCGGGTTTCACAACTATCGTTTTTTCTCTCACCCAGATGTGAGTAAACCCGCCCCTAAACCCAACCATTTAGTCAGGGCTGGCTGACGGGGTGATAAGCTAGCTGAAGTGTTGAGCCATCCTGCTTTTAGCCCATTTCTTCTTGTCACAGATAGGGTCAAAAATAGGAGTTTGTTTCTGGGGGACCAGCCCCCCAGACCCCCCGATGGGGGACGAGCGCCTCCCCCATACCCCCCGCGCAACGCTTCGCTTGACTATATCTCATCGGGTGGTCTTCATCTGTCAATAAGGATTTATCTTTGGAGATACTAATGTCGCTCAAAACCTGATTTTAAAAGGTTTTAGACGCATTGTCACTCCTTCAGGGTTATCGGTAAAACCATCCGTGTCAACTTAAGCCACAACCATTGCTACTTCTGGCTTACAGCCATTAAAGGCAGACATAGCCTCGCTCCGAGGCATTTCCTTATCGAACTTGGCAGGCGAAAGTATCTCTACTTCAAGAGCTTCCCCTGCTCCCCCTGCTTCCCCTGCTTCCCCTGCTCCCCCTGCTTCCCCTGCTTCCCCTGCTTCCCCTGCTCCCCCTGCTCCCCCTGCTCCCTCTGCTTCCCCTGCTTCCTCTGCTTCCCCTGCTTTTAGCGCTTAAGTTGACACCAATGCGGTAAAACCCGCCCCTACATCCCTCGCAATCCAACAGTTTTCCCATGAATGATCCAAATATCCGTGAACAAAGTTACCAATATTTCCTGGAAGAAGCGCCAGAACTTATGGGTATTATCGAACAAGAATTACTCGATTTACGGGTTAATTTTAGTGTTAATAAAGTCCACCATTTAATGCGAACCACTCACACCCTAAAAGGTGCGGCGGCGAGTGTGGAGTTGGACACGATTAAAACGGTGGCTCACTCGTTGGAGGATATTTTTAAAACTCTGTTTAATCCCGATGTCGTGATTGATGCGGAGGTGGAGGCGTTACTGTTTGAAGGCTATGAATGTCTGCGCTTACCCCTGACGGCGGAAGTGATGGGGGGAAAGATTAATGAGGCGGAAGTTCTCGATCGCACGGCGGCGGTGTTTGCTAAGTTGCAGGAAAAGCTGGGTGATTGTTTTGATCAACAAGCGAATATTCCGAGTTCGTTGGAGTTGGGATTTGATGTCACTCAATCCATTTTTGAGGTGGGGGTGAGTCAGCGGTTAGATCAAATTACTGAGGCTTTGGCGAGTAATGATCCGTCTGTGATGGCGGACACCTTGCGATCGCAGGCGGAGGTGTTGCTGGGTGTGGCGGAATCGATGAATTTACCGGGATTTGCGGCGATTGCCAGTAGTGCGATCGCGGCGTTGGAGAATTATCCGGATCAGGCGGAAATGATTACTCAGATCGCCCTAGCTGATTTGCAAGCGGGACAAAAGGCGGTGTTGAATGGCGATCGCACTCAAGGGGGTCAACCCTCTCAATCCCTGCAAGAATTGGCGGGGATGCTGGATGCTATTCCCGATCATGCGCCGCTGGAAGCCGCACCACAGCAGGTGTGGGAAGGGGATCTGAGTGATCCAGAGGTTAGTGCAGATTTTGCGACGTCTGATACAAATGCAGCGGATTCAGCTTACCCCGATGAGGAGTTTTCGCAACGTCCGATCACTGATTCGGCAGATTTTCAACTGGATGCGACGGATTTGACGCCTTTACTGGATATCGATGTCAATGAGTATGAGGATTATAGTGTATCTGAACCGGAGACAGAAGGGGTTGAGGAACCCGATTCGGCTGATTTATTGGATAGTGTTTGGGGAAATATCTCGGTTTCCGAATCAACAACGGAGGAGGATGTTCAGGTAGAATCTGAATCGGAATCCGAAGAAGTGTTTCCCGTCTTCAAGACTCCAGCCAATAATTTTCAGGACTCAATCCCAGAATCTGTACCGACTCCTCCAGTAGAGGCGGAAGAACCGTTAATGGATTATGTTTTACCTTCGCCACGGGTACAACAAGAATCTGTTCCGGAAACGCAGCCGCAAACGGTGCGGGTGAATATTGATCATTTAGAACATTTGAATTATGCTGTAGGGGAACTCTTAACCTACCAAAATCGCCAATCCCTCCAGGATGAGCAATTGCAATCAGCGGTTCGTTTGGTATTAAGTCGGCTGCAACAGCATCAACAACTCTTGGATGAGTTGCAAGATTGGCATGACCGTCAATTGCATCGATCGCAACAAAAACGGATGAGTCTCCGGGGAAAAAGGCGTCGAGACTGGATCAACGAAAACCCGTCATTAGCTTGGCAAAATCCCCAGACGACAATCCCGAATCAATTTGACTCGTTAGAACTGGATAGTTATAACGAACCGCAGCTTTTAATCCAGTCGTTGATGGATGATACCGCCCAACTCACGGAAGCAACGGAGTCAATTGAAGTTTTTGCCAGTCAATTTAATCAAACGTTTGACAAACAACGGCGACTGCTAACCAGTATCCGTGACACATTGATGGAGGCGCGACTGTTACCATTGGGAACCTTATTTAGACGGTTTCCGCGAGTGCTACAACAGTTAGAAGTCACCCACAATAAATCTGTGGAACTCTACATGGATGGGACAGAGGTATTAGTGGATAAAGTGGTGGTGCAGAAACTCTATGACCCCTTACTGCATCTGATCCGAAATGCCTTTGATCATGGGATTGAGTCGCCAGAGGTTCGCCAAGAATCCGGCAAAACCCGTCAGGGTACTATTGCCATTGATGCCTATCACCAGAATCGATATTTAGTGATTGAAGTTCGCGATGATGGGCAAGGGTTAAACTTTGAGAAGATTCGCCAACGGGCGGTGGAACAGCGCTTAATTGACGCGGAAAAAGCCAGACAGTTGTCACCTGCTGAACTCGCGGAGTTTCTGTTTGAACCCGGCTTTTCCACGGCTTCCGGGTTAAGTGATTTATCCGGGCGGGGAATTGGCATGGATGTGGTGCGTTCTCAGGTGGAATCCCTGCAAGGATCAGTGACAGTATATTCTCAACCGTATTATGGAACAACCTTTCGGCTACAAATCCCCCTAAATCTGACCATCGCCAAGCTACTGTTGATGGAGGCGGGAGGTCAAACTTATGCTTTACTCTCAGATGCGATCGAACAAATCATTATCCCGCCACCGGAACGACTGCGCTGCTGGGATGAGGGGAAAGTGCTGCGATGGGGTACTGGCAAGGATGAGCAACTGATCCCGATTTTTTCGTTGGCAGATGTGTTAGATTACCATATTCCTCAACGGAAAGCCTTAGTTTTTCCCGACCAACGCCCCTTAGTTAAACAAACTCCGAAAATGTCGGTGATTTTAATCCGGTGTCAGAATCGGCTATTAGGCTTGGAAGTCAACCAGCTTGTCGGGGAACAGGAATTAGTGATTCGTCCCCTCGGATCGATGATTGCACCTCCAGCTTACGTGTATGGTGGTTGTATTCTGGCAGATGGTGGGTTAGCCCTGGTGCTAGATGGAACCACATTAATGCAGTCGATTGCTGATCAGCAGACGGCAAAATCCCCGCCAGAGTTTACCTCTGATTTTCAATCCTCAATGGTGGCTTTAACGGGTTCCACCTCCGTTGCATCCGATCGCAACCAGCGACAATTATCTCCCTCCCGCCCAGCCGCGTTACCTGCTGCACCTGAACCGCCACCCCCTACGCCAACCCCCAGGCGATCGCCCCAACTGGTGCTGATTGTCGATGATTCGATTACCGTGCGCCAAAGCTTAACCTTTACCTTACAAAAGGCAGGCTATCAGATTCTCCAGGCAAAGGATGGGTATGAAGCCCTTGAACAACTGCAAAATTATGGGGAAATTCAGTTAGTTATTTGTGACATTGAAATGCCGCGCATGAACGGGTTTGAGTTTCTCAAATACCGCCAACAGGAGCCAGTATTAGCGAATATTCCTGTTGTTATTTTAACCTCTCGCAGTAGCGAAAAGCATCGTTTGATTGCCACTGAGTTAGGGGCAAATGATTATATCACTAAGCCATTTCTCGAACCTCAGTTGTTAGAGAAAGTACAGCAATTCATCAATACTTAGATGGTTAGAACGTTCTGATCAATTTTTGCCTATAGAGAGATAAACGTGCGGCTGTCTTTTGCATTCTGTCCTTTATTAACCAATGAACCATGACCCCTGACTCCCAAAAATATATCGTCTTTAAGATTAGCGACTCTCTGATGTCATTACCCATGGATAACGTGTTAAAAGTGCTAAACACACCATCCAATGAGAGTGGTTGGAATGCCATGGGATTACTGCAAATAGGAGATTATACGATTCGGATTGTCGATTTACATGAACAGTTAAATCCTAACTATGACGCCAATTCAACCAACTTGCAATCCTTTTTAGTCATTACCAACCCCATAGAAGGGGATCTCTTTGGCATTATCGTTGATGAACCGCCCAATTTGATTGAATTAAATCCTGACCTAATTCGTAAGTTACCTAAATATAACCGTCGCTTACCGATGGTGAGTCATGCTGCCATTCTCCAGGAGAATGAGCAGAAAACTACAATTTTCATGTTAGATTTATATGAATTATTTAATCCAGTTGCATAAGCTTCGTCATTGGTCATTTGTCTTATGTCCTTTGTAATAACCGTAGGGTGCGTTAGGCGTAATCACTCCTATTTATTGTCCTTTTAATGGAAATGTCGCCGTAACGCACCATTATTCGAGTCAAGGCAAAAATTAGAAGCGTAGGGTGCGTTAGGCGTAATCACTCATATTTATTATCCTTCTAATGGAAATATCGCCGTAACGCACCATTATTCTGGTCTATCTACCCCGTGTTTTCCCAGTGATAACATTTGAATAAAAAGTCTTGATTCAGGAACATAGCTAAAAATTCTGTCTACACTGTCCGGTGTTATGTAGTTTAGTGCCTTCTCTTCAAAATCTTGATCTCGAAGCCGTCGCAAATCATCAGTTCCATAGAGGAGTTGCTTCAACTCTTTAGGTTTCTTACCATAGTACTGAATAGGAGGTTCTTTGGCAGCCGCCACAAAAACTTCAGAAGAAGGAAAGCAGACTAGAGATAGTAGGACTGGTAAATATTGACAAGGATAGCCTTCTCGCGATTTAAGAGCGTAAAACTTATCTATTGCTCCCATAAAAATTTTAGATATACTAAAACTCCAATCTTTAAAATAGTCCTCAGGACTGGATAAAGACTTCTCTGCATCAGTTGTAATTAACAAAATGTCTCGATTAGAAAGTTCACCAATACCCACTTCAGTTTCAAAATCAGAAAAGGCAGCGACTAAAGTATTTGTGATATTGTTTTGAAGTTCAGATGCAGGTTCACTAGGTAGATAATAATTCTGTGACCGAGTCGCTGACTTCCAGTAACGATCGACATAATCTCGTACTGTTTGTCTACTTAATTTGCAAATATTAAAACTCGTCGTATTGAATGTTCCGTTAAGTAGAACACATTGAATAAACTTCTCGAAAATAGCCCGATCAGTTTCTCCATCCCCCACAATGCCTATATTTCTCATCAGTGTCGCCTTTACCCAATTGTTCCCGAATACCAAAGTTCTGCCAGTTGGTATTTAGGAAGTTCCACGACGCGCTTCCCATCCTCACGTTCTAGAATTTCTCCTTCAACAGTACCTATTCCAACTAAGGTATCAAGAGATGTGTTGAGATTGCTGACATCACTCCTCCGGCTACGTTTATCTAAACGAACTGTGTAAACATGATCAAGATGATCATGAAATTCTCTTAGAACAGAAGGGCTATTGGATGTAATGATGAACTGGGAAGAATACCCTTCAGAACTTGGGGATGTCATTTGCCATATCCATCTCATTAGTTCTTGAATGTTGCCAGGATTGATGCCATTTTCAATTTCCTCTAGAAGAATTAACGTTGGAGGGCGCCGCAGAGAAGCTAAAAGACTAATTGCTGCCGCTTTCATAAAGCCATCTGACAAAACCTCTGGTGGAAATTCCTCTACAATTCCTTGACGCCCTAAATCAAATTCCCAAACTAGGCGAGAGCATTGAGCATCATACCTGACTCCCTGAAAACTTGGTTCAAACCGTCGCATTAAAGCCGTAAATCTTGTAAATGTACGCTCATCATTTTCTTTTAGATATTTAATGATAGTCTGAAGATTACGACCCGTGCCTCCTAATTTTGACGGGATTTTTATTTTCGTCTGAGTTTGACGGTCTTCAGGTTCTAAGCCACTTTCTGTATATTTTTCATCTTCATCTTGACTAACAGTGAACAAATCTTTGAGAAAAGCTGGCTGAAAGTGATAGCTAAATGTGTTGGCAAAATCATCGAAGAAGTTTCTGCATAATTCTTGTTCTGTATTTGTCAATAATTGATCTTCTTCGATGTTTTTTCTTAGTTTAATTGCACCTGAAAGCTTACTGTATCCACTTTTAATCCTCTTAGGTTCAGATGAATTGAAGAGCTGAAACTCTATTTCTTCTTTACAAGCTGCTTGTTCTTTTAGGCTTTCCTCTTTAAACAATTTCATGGAGTATTTAGCTTTCCCCTGGTCATTTGACCATGTAATAGAAAACTCTATGGATTCATCCTCTTGAGCCAGCCTATATCTATGAGGATAAAGATCTCTTGCCGCTATGACTGTTTGATGGCGAATGTGATGATTAGGATGACCACGCCTAACCAGACCGCAGAAATGTTGTATCCCAGCTAGCAAATTGGTTTTACCCGAATTATTGTTGCCAATCAGTAGTGTTATTGGGTATAAATCTACAGTGGTTAACGTATGGGTTCTAAAGTTTTTAAGCGTTACTTGATGAAACATATTGATCTCTAGTACATAGGACTCTAAAAAAGAATTACATCTTAATATTTAGGAATTACCAAACCCATTGAGGACAACGCTAACGATAGAGGATATATTATCCACTCTACCATTTTATATCATATCCGGTTAAACACCCCTAATAACGCAGGAATTGCCCTGTGTGAACCGATTTTACCTAAGGCATCGGCGGCACTCCTACGCACATCAGAATCAGAATCAGAATGTTCTAGTTTGAGCAAGGCAGGAATTGCCGTCTGTGAACCGATTTCACCTAAGGCATCGACGGCACTCCTACGCACATCAGAATCAGAATGTTCCACCAGTTTGAGTAAGGCAGGAATCGCCTTTTCTGAACCTGTTTGACCTAATGCCTTGACGGCACTCCTACGCACATTATAATCAGAATGTTCCACCAGTTTGAGTAAGGCAGGAATCGCCTTTTCTGAACCTGTTTGACCTAATGCCTTGACAGCTCTCCTACGCACATTAGAATCAGAATGTTCTACCAGCTTGAGCAAGGCAGGAATCGCTGCCTGTGAACCGATTTTACCTAAGGCTTTGGCGGCATTCCTATGTACATCAGAATCAGAATGTTCCACGAGTTTGAGCAAACCAGGAATCGCCGTTTCTGAAGCGATATTACCTAATGCCTTGGCGGCTCTGCAACGCGCATCAGAATCACAATCCGAATCTTCCACCAGTTTGAGCAAGGCAGGAATCGCCGTTTCTGAACCGATTTCACCTAACGCATCTGCAGTCCTACAACGCACATCAGCATCCGAATGTTCCAGCAGTTTGAGCAAGGCAGGTATTGCTGTCTGTGAACCGATTTTACCTAACGCTTTTGCGGCTCTCCAACGCACAGAATAATCAAAATGTCCTAGCAGTTTGAGCAAGGCAGGTATTGCTGTCTGTGAACCGATTTTACCTAACGCTTCAGCGGCACTCCTACGCACATCAGAATCCGAATCTTCCAACAGTTTGAGCAAACCCGGAATGGCACTATCCGATCGCGTCTCCCCTAAATGCCGAACCTTTAACCAAGCGGGTACATCCAACGCCTCCACATACCCAACCGTCTGCTCCTGAAATTCTAACTTTACCTCTCCCGCTAACCGCGCTCCTAACCGCAAATCCACGTCCAGTGCCAGTTGCACCACCTGCACCGCTCGCCGATCATCCACCAGCGCCAACATCAACGCGATTGGCTCTGTCCATTTCAGATAGTTAAGATACTCCCGCTTCAGCACCCCATCACTCAACGTTGGCAACCGTGCCAACAATGCCTCGGCTGCGTAATATTCCTGAATCAGTTGATGGCGAAACTCTAACTCCTGATTGCCTGTTCCCGCCTGAATCAGATGATACTTCTGCAAATCCCGCAGACACTTGCGGGCAAAATCCTCCCCATACGCCACTTTGCCATGGAGAAATTGCGCGATCGCCTGTACTGCCTCTTCCCGTGCAATCCCTACCCGTAGTTCCGTTGGCGTCTCTCCCTGCATCATCACCCACGCCAACTGTTGCAGCACTGATTTCCACCAGTCGCGATCGCTCTCAATCACAACATCCTGTTTCAGGTTGCGCTCATATCCCTGAGTAAATAACCGAAACACCAACCCCAAATTCTCTGGAATTGTCTGAGTCTCCCCAAACAAGTCACACAGCATCCACAGCAGCAACGGGGTTTTCCCAAAGTCTCGCAAGCGCTCACCCAGTTGGCGCAGCATTTCCTCCGCTTGTTCTGGCACGTAGGCTCGAATAAACGCCTGCATTTGCGCTTTAGTGAGCGGCTGCATTTCTAATTTCTGCTCAATCCCTAAATCTCCCCCCAGACTCAAATCCCGTGTGGTGAAGATCATCGGCACTTTGGGATGGTTGCGGCGAAAATCAGCAAGCTGCGATCGCGCTTCCTCTGAGGGCAACTCATTGACCCCATCCAAGAGGATTAGCGATCGCGATAACACCGTTTCCAGTTGTGCTTGCGTTAAGGGGAGTTCATTTCGAGTAAAGGCATTGAGAATTAATTGGGTGATTGAACCTTGCCAGTAACGCAGTTCCACCAACACCGGAATCCTCCTTAACTCCCCTCTCCCAGAATTGGGAGAGGGGCTGGGGGTGAGGGCTTCCTGAGTGCAGAGTGAGAAGTCGGAGTTGTTCAAAAACTCTGATTTCTGAGTCGTCGCCTCCTCCAAGAGTAATCGTGCTAACGCCGTAGACTTTCCCGATCCCGGACGCCCGACTAACAAAACCTGCTCCTGGGCATACTTGCGAAGCCCTTCCAGCACAGAAAATCGCTCCACCTTCTTTTCCTGTCGCTGTTCTCGCTCTTTCTCTTCCTGTCGCTGTTCTCGCTCCTCCTTTTTCACCCTCTGCACAATCAACCCGAAGTCAAAAATCGGTGTCACATCCTGAGATTGCCGTTTTTTGCTTTCGGCATCGGTTAATGTGTAAAGTTGCCACCACTTCTCATATTTAGTGGTAATTGCGGTTAAATAGGGCTGAACATCGATTTCAGACAGCTTGAGAACTAAATCCCGCCAGCGCCGATCGCGTTGATGAAACTGCTGCTGAAACTCTCGCAATTGAGGGAACTGCTCCAGAATCGCCGTCGTTGGTACAGCGCCACCCCCTAAATCAAACGAGCGATCGCGGGTAAACTTAACCATCCCACAAACCTTACCTGTTCGCTGATTCAGCAACGGTGCGCCACTCATCCCTGGTCGCACTTGTCCCAATTTAAACTTAATTAATCCTGGCTCATCCCCTGTGAACCCTTCACAGTTAAACGTTACCGGACAGCCATTGTCAAACTCTCGATCAGGATAACCAAATAGATAGAGTGGATCACGGGATTGAATCGCCCCATCCAAATACACACAAGGCGGATTAGCATCAGTAGGAAGCGTCACCCGCAACAGCGCTAAATCATAAGGATCAGGAAGCGATTCCTCTACTACCGCCTGTGACCAATTCTGCTGCATCTGCCAGCGTACCTGAATCGGTTCACCCTTCGCCCCTTTGACCACATGAGCGCAAGTGAGAATCCATTCTGGAGCGACAAAAAAGCCTGTCCCCCAACCTCCGGGAAGGGAAAGCTTCACCGTGCATTGTTGCAGCAGATTCTCGACGCGACTCATGGTTTACGGCTGAAGGGGTGACAAACTAAGTCAAAGGTAGGCAGGGTATGGGGTATGGGGTGTGGGGTGTGGGGTAAATCGGTAAGGAACACAAAAGCCCATAAGAGGAGATAGGGTAAGGAGCAAGTGCTCTTTCTGGCGAGGCAACGCCGTCAACCAGAAGGACTTCAGGGTCAAAATGAATAAGCAATAGAGTTTTTGGTGACTCCCTGAGTAAAGTTCAACGCTGAGCGGAGTCGAAGTGAGCGGAGTCGAAGCGTCAATTTTTCCCTACACCCTACACCCTACACCCTACACCCTACACCCTACACCCAGTAGTACCTTCAAGTTCCTTGTCACCCCCTCAGGGTTTACGGTTTAGGCTGGGCTTCCCATTCCAACGTGATTTCCAGATTCGCTTTACCCGATCCTTTGACAATCACTGCCGTTAATTGTCCCGCCTCGATCGCCATTTCCATACCAAATTTTACCGTCGCCTTCCTCGGTCTAGCTTTTTTCAGGGGTGCGGCGACCATCTGTACTACCCCCTCGATCGCATCAGCAACAGGCTGAAACTGCTTGGCGTCAAAGCTGACATCCTCTCGCCCCGTCGTTGTCACCTCAAAGAAAGCGATCGCCCCATTGGGAAGTTCAACGGGAACGGTGTCACTGCGGGATTCGGCAAAGGTCATTTCATCTGTCTCCTCAATTGAGTTCTTACAATCTAAAGTGAACGGTTGAGATTAGGGAACCGGGAACAGCATGCTGGTGGGCAATGCCCACCCTACGGAATTTTTAATCTTTTCCTTCCCCATTTCTCCAATCCTTCAAACTAAGGTATAGGTCGAGACGGTGGCACTTGTAGCTCAGATGAAGCCGTCAGCGTTTGGTATAAGCGCTCAGATAAGATGCGGTTGGCTTCTTCAGTCAAATGAATGGCATCCCAAAACGCCCGATCAGAAAAATCGTTATAAACATCGTAGAAGTTCAGCGTTTTCACATTTTCGGGATACCAGCTTTGAAGCTGATCCAGTGATTTAGCTAAAGCAACATAGCCATCTTGGATTCGTGTCTGATAATCTGCTCCTAATTCAACCAAAATTTCCTGCTCTCTGAGTGAAATCTGTTGGTTACCCCCACGACCCGTAATTTCGGGTTGTACGGCGATAATTAAAGGAACAGATGCCCCAGTTGCCAAGCGAATCATTTGCTTGTGGCGATCGCGATAACGGGTAACTCGTTCTTGCAGTTCCTCTGGGTCAGCAGGAAGATAGTTGGCTAGGTGGGCTGTACCATTCAACGCTGCTAAACTCAGCCGACTCACCGAGGGTTGAGGACGTACTATCCAGTATTGGATGGCTTTCACCAGATAGGTATTTGTCACCACAGAGGTTAACTCTTGGGAGAGGTGCGTCCAAAAATGCCCAGAGGCATTACTAAGAAAGGTTTCAATATGGGGAATGTCCGTTGCCATGCGATCGCTCGGTAGGAGCAAGTCCATGTATCCATCCAAAACCATGATCGCATCCGGTTGGTAGGGCAAAATTTGCAACGCTAACTGAGCCAATTCATTCCCCGATGCATACCCAGGTACAGCCGCATTAATCACCCGATATTGACCATCTTTAATCTTAGGAGGTAACGCCAACGCCTTTTCTAAATCCGGTTTATAGAAGGGCAAATCTGTCGGTCTATATTTCTCCGGAGAACGCTGCTGTTGAGCAACCCGTTCCTTCAGACGCGCTTCCAGTTGAGCCGCGATCGTGGCTTGATTACTGGGATTCCATTGACCGAATGCGGTTGATCCGCCCAGCAAAAAAATCCGAAATTCATTGTTGGGTTTGTCTAGGGGAACAGGTTCAGTGTCGCGGAATCCTTGGGGATTAATCTGCCAAAAATTGCTGGTTTGCTCACCTTCAAGCTGATACCCTACAGCAAGACTCCGGTGGGCAGCAAGTCGCCCCTGTTCAGATAACCCCTCGTAAGGCTGATCATATTCATTCAAAAACTTGAGGCGGTAAACATTCACGATCGCTGGTTCACCCTCGTAAGCAGCTAACTCAGCGGTTTTGCCCATGACACCCACCAACAGCCGAGTGGACAATTCTAGGAGAATCAAGACAATCGGAATCGCCAAAATGATCGTGAGCAATGGGAAGGGGCGGCGGCGCTTACGGTAGGTGCGACGGCGGCGCGACTTGAACATCAAATACTTTCCTCAAATCATCACAGAATCAGGCGGCTGCGTTGCTAAACTTAACACGGATCGGGTTATCAGACTGACATTAAAATGTGAGGGTTACATCTGAGCGCGGGTTAAAATCCATAGTTGTACAGAACTATCCATTATACCGATGCCCTGCAAGCTACTCTTTGTCTGCCTTGGTAATATTTGCCGTTCTCCCTCCGCCGAGAACATTATGAATCACTTAATTGAGCAAGCGGGACTTCAGGAGAGCATTGTCTGCGACTCAGCGGGAACAGGTGATTATCATATTGGTTCTCCTCCCGATGAACGCATGACTCTCGCCGCCAGCCAACGGGGAATCATCCTCAAGGGAAAAGCCCGACAGTTTCAAATCCCTGACTTTGAAGCGTTTGACCTGATTTTGGCGATGGATCGGGAGAATTTACGCGACATTCTGTTCCTAGATGCGACGGGGAAGTATCGGGATAAAGTGCGATTAATGTGTGATTTTGCCACTCGTCATCGGATACGAGACGTTCCTGATCCCTATTATGGGGGTCCAGAGGGATTTAACCAAGTGATTGATTTACTCCTCGATGCTTGCGAGGGATTATTGGAGTATGTGATTAAAACCTATTCCCTACCCGCCAAGGGCAAAGTCCAATGAGCTTTTTTGAGAAACTCAATCATGCGATCGCCCAAAATCAAAGTTTACTGGTAGTCGGACTCGATCCTAACCCAGAAATGATGCCCAAGCGTTACTCCACTGGAGAACACTCCGGTGATCTGATGGATGGGTTAAGGGATTGGTTGCACGTAATCATCCAGCAAACCGCCGATTTAGTCTGCGCCTATAAGCCCACATTTGGCTTTTACAAAGCGTTGGGCGCACCGGGACTCAATTTATTAGAACAGACACTCGCAGCGATTCCTGACTCCATCCCGGTTATTTTAGATGCCAAACATGGTGACCTAAACACTAGCACCGTCTTTGCCGAAACCATTTTTACGCGATCGCGGGTTGATGCGGTTACGCTGAGTCCTTATTCTGGACAAGACCATGTTGCACCCTTTTTAATTTATCCCGGTAAAGCCGTCTTTATTCTCTGTTGCACCTCCAATCCGGCGGCTGTCGCTATCCAGCAGTATCCCCAACCCCAAACACCCCTTTATCTGCAAGTAGTTAAAGAAGCCAAAGCCTGGGGCGCACCCGAAGATTTAGCCCTAGAAGTTGGTACAACCTCTCCAGACATATTGGCAAAAATTCGGGCAATTGCCCCAGAACGCTTAATTTTAGCCCGGAGTATCTGGGCGGAGGGAGGGGCTGAACTGAACCAAATTTTAGCCGCTGGGTTAAATGCCAATGGTGAGGGGTTATTAATTCCCGTTCCCCAAGATATGTTAGCCACAGAAGAACCCGCCGCCGCGATACAACCTCTGCGAGAGGAGATTAATCAGGCAAGAGGGAAAAAGATTCAAGCGGGTTCTGCTTGTGATTTGTGGATGCCCGATGTCTGTTTTCTCGAACAACATCCCCATCAAGATTTAATCCTCCAACTTTATGACATGGGCTGCATTCTATTTGGTGAATTTGTCCAAGCATCTGGAGCCGTTTTTCCCTACTATATTGATTTGCGGAAAGTGATTTCCAATCCCCAACTTTTCCATCTAATGCTGAGTGCTTATGCCGAGATTCTGCAAGGTTTAACCTTTGACCGGATTTCCGGGATTCCTTATGGGTCATTACCCACAGCAACCGGGTTATCCCTGCGTCTGCATCACCCGATGATTTTTCCCCGCAAGGAAGTGAAAGCCCATGGGACGCGACGGGTGATAGAGGGTCACTTTGAGCCAGGGGAAACGGTAGTAGTGGTGGATGATATTTTGATTAGTGGGAAGAGTGTGATGGAAGGCGCAGCGAAGTTGGAGACAGGGGGATTAAATGTGCAGGATATTGTCGTATTTATTGATCATGAAGGTGGAGTGAAAGATAGGTTGAGGGACAATGGTTATCAGGCGCATTCCGTATTAACGATTTCAGAAATTACCCAAACCCTGTATCAAGCCGGGCGGATAACTCAGGAACAATTCCAAGCATTTAACCACAGTGTTCAATAAGCGAACGTCCCACGCCTTAAGTTAAATTCGTGTGAAGTTCGTAGTTGCGCTGTCTTCGCCATAAACACTATAGCGCTGACTACCAAGGTTTCTATGGCAATCTCTGCATCCTCACCGAAATCTATCGCAGAAACCCGGTTTCTTGCCCCCACCCACATCTCAGAGAGGAAAGCAGTTCATCGCTTGGCTTCCCACGGATTAACCAAATCAATTCCACAATCCAAAAAGTCGTGTATGTTGCGGGTCGCTAATGTTGCCTGGTGAACTCGGCAAATGGCTGCAATTTGTGCATCAAATTGTGAGATGGGGCGACCGATTTGTTTGCGGTAAGCTGCTATTTGGGAATAAAGCTCAGCGGCTTTTTGATCGAATGCTAAAATTCGCTCTGCCAAGTAATCCTCAAAGACGATCAATGCTCCGTCGAGCAATTTCTGTCGTCGCTGTCCTTCTGGAAGAATTTGAATACCGTACAGAATTTCGGCTTGGGTAATGCTGGTTGTGTACAGTGATGCACCGTTTTGGCTGGCTAACCATTCGCGGATGACGCTCGAACCCCTGGGCTGAATGAGTTCCGAAATGACGTTGGTGTCGAGAATGATTTTCATGGTTCGCCAAACAGGGTTTCGTCAACTCGAATGGGTTCCCGTGGCTCGATGAGAATTTCGTTGGGTTCGATCTGGCTGAAGTGTCGCTCAAAGACTGCGATGAGCCACTGACCTTCGTTTTCAAAGTTTTCGGGTTGAAGTTTTGGGGCGGGTGTGTGGGGGGTTGGGTGCAGTTCGCGATCGAGAAGCTCGAACAGTTTTTGCTTGTCGGTAGGGTTGAGTTGATGAATGGCTGGCAAGAGTTCATTGAGTGTCATCTCTGGCTCCTGTTGTGTTGTATCTACTATTTTGCCTTCTGAGAACGTCAGGGGTGCGATCGCCAAGCATTGGGTTGAATTGTTCCTCATATCAAGTCCGGTGAATTGCCCATAATAACAATGCTGTAACCGCAAGGGTTTCGGCCTTTTTTATTAAGGGTGATTTGCCGGACATCATATCAAACGTTATTAGCGCTTCCCGCACTTCCAGAACCCCCCCTTGCCACCCACATCCCATCCGGTCAGACAAACTGGTCTGAATAAAGCATGAAGTTTTATGACTGGATTCCACACTTCTGCCTGCACCGACTTAAAAGAAGCAGAAATTAAATCAAAGATTTTTGTGTCTAACAATATCTCTTAGCAAACCACGTAAGTTTTCTAACGTTTTTTCCTTCTGCTGCTCATCAATTTCAGATCTTTCAACCTCTTTAATTCTGTTCAAGATGTAGGACTCATCAAATGTAACTATTTCAGAGGAATTGAAATTCAGAAAAAGTAGCTTTTCGGACTTCAACTTACCAATATTGCCTGAAGATGAGTGATAATATACTAAAACACCCACTGTATCAGCACCTTTTATACCATTTCCCACTGTGTTTCTATAGTTTAGCAAGAAATATTCACTATCTTTTGGAGCTACGCCATAGACTATATTTTGCATTATAAAAGGATTTTCTGGAGTTATATTGATTATACGTCTAAGTCGAGCACTCGACAATATAAGTCTGTCTTGTTTATAAATAACAACCTGAAAATTCGAGATATTGATCTCGGATTCACTGTTGTTGTAAATTGCAAATTTTATTTCTAATGTTTGTTTTAGTAAATTACTGTCACCAAGTCTATCGTCATCAATGTCAGTAAATCTCGCATCCTCGGTTACAAAGCGGAGAGAATCAACGTTCGCAAAGTCAACGTTCTCTGTTTGAGCTTCCACTTTTTCTATGTCTGTATAAAAACTTCTTCCGAAAGGTAGATTTAAGGGGGATTGAGCTTTGAAGCCAAATAGTATAGTCGTGCTAAGAGTCAGTAAGGAAAACCCAAATATAACTCTCGTTCTAGATACTTTAAATAAAGAGTTGCCTAAGAAACTTTTTGCTTTAGATGAAGAATCCTTCAATTCAGCTTTTTGGGTTAGCAGATCGTGCCAGTGTTGATCTTGGTCGTGAAAATCTTTCTGAAGCTGCCGCAATTGGGGAAACCGTTGCAAAATTACAGACGCCGGAATTGCCCCACCCCCCAAATCAGAGGCGCGACCGCGAGTAAACTTCACCATCCCGCAGACCTTCCCCGTCTGCCGATTCAACAGCGCCGATCCACTCATACCCGGTCGCACTTGCGCCAGCTTAAACTTAATCAGGGGCGGCACATCCCGTGACGATGGAAAATAAGCCCACGAGGGCAGTTCCGGCTAACAGTAGTCGATTGAGTTTCACCAGTCGGGAATAGTCCATAACGTCTCACCCCAGGGAGTCGGGTTATGGCGGGTCGTGGGTGTTTTTTTGAGTTTAGCAGGATTTTCCGACAGGGCAATGCTGAGTTTTTATAGAGTTGTCGGTGACTCATCCACCAGAAAACAGGACAAATATTAATTCCCCGTCCATCAGAGAGACTTCAACACCCTACCGAGTGTCAATTGTCGCTTAGCTGGCAAGGACTAATGGTAACGAGTACCATTCACCCCTGTTATCAGATTATGCTGTGAGCCGGGAAAGTATGTACTCAGATAAGGAATCGTAGCATCCTAAACGAAATTAAGTTGAGACGGAATAAAGTAATAGGATAATAGGATAATAGGGTAAAAGAATAAGAGTAAAAAAGCTACTCCTCATTTAGATGCAAAATAGAGATAAACGCTGAATTGCCAACTACCCCCATGAGTTACTGTCTCAATCCTAACTGTACCAACCCCCAAAATCCCGCCGGAACCAAATTTTGCCTCACCTGCGGGTCAAAAGTACGCCTCAAGGAACGGTATCGCACGGTTCAACCCTTGGGACAAGGCGGTTTTGGGCGCACGTTTCTAGCCGTGGATGAGGATAAACCGTCTCATCCCCCTTGTGTGATTAAGCAGTTTTTCCCCCAAGCCCAGGGAACCAGTACGGTACAAAAAGCGGCGCAGTTATTTACCCAAGAAGCAGTACGGTTAGATGAGTTGGGTAAACATCCCCAGATTCCAGAACTGTTGGCGTATTTTTGTCAAGATAGCCATCAATATTTGGTGCAAGAGTTTATTGAGGGCGAAGACTTAGCCCAGGAGTTGGCAAGAAAAGGCGCGTTTACAGAAGCCCAAGTTCGCGATGTGTTGAATAATTTGTTGCCTGTTTTACAATTCGTTCATCAACATCATGTTATTCACCGCGATATTAAACCGGAAAATATTATTCGTCGAAATCGCGATAAGCAACTATTTCTGGTTGATTTTGGCGCATCAAAAGTGGCGACAGGTACAGCGTTAGCCAGAACCGGGACAGTGATTGGTTCGGTGGGGTATGTTGCACCGGAACAAAGTATCGGGAAAGCCGTGTTTGCGAGTGATATCTATAGTCTCGGTGTGACCTGTATCCATCTGCTAACGGGAATCCATCCCTTTGACTTATTTGATGTGAATCAGGGGGTTTGGATATGGCGACAAGGGTTGAAAAATCCAGTCAGCGATCGCGTGGCTAAAATTTTAGATAAGATGTTAGTCAGTGCGACGAATCAGCGCTATCAATCGGTGGCGGAGATACTCCAGGATTTACAGTCTCAAACCCCTGTGGCTAAGGTTAAATCGGCAAAACCTGCACATCCTCCGGCTTCAGCGCCAATGAAGCCCCAGCCAAATCCGCCTCAATATGGGAAAGGGTTAGATAAAGAATTAGCGGATTTGAAGTCTGAGTTTTTGCAGCCACCGACATCTAAAAGTACCCCACCCAAATCGACACCGCCGACTAAAGGTTCTGCCAATACTCAAAAAACCAAAAGTCAAATGGACAGGGAATTAGAGGAAATCAAGTCTCAGTTTTTGGAAGAATAGGTTGTCGCTGACCAAGAGATTTTGAAGCAGGCAGTGGATGCTTGGGAAGCTGAACGGAATCAGGCAGATTCCCAAGTTAACTAGCGTTTTACAACCCAAGATGCTCGAATTAAACTCAAGCGTCTTTATCCATCTATTGAATCTGAATAAATGTAGTTCAGGAACAAAGTAAAGGGTACGCTCCAGCAACTTTTGTAAAAATCCGCGATCGCGCTCTTGAGTTTAACCTCTTCTCCTATACTGAAGTTCCCAATACAGCGCAAGCGACATCGAGATAATGCCGCTCGCTCAAAAGAAATCTGGGCTTCTTCTGGTTAAGTTGACACCAATGGGCATTGCCGTGTCCCTGCTTTCTGCCTTTTGCTATAGAATATACGTTCTCTAAAATTTGGCTAGGTGATTACCGATGAAACCGCCAAGTTCTACTGGTGTCCCGTTTAGGGAGGATTTCTGGATTTGCCTCATCCATACGAGGATAGGAGTTCCGATTAAACTATAAGTTTTAACAATAATTGACGTTAGCATTTATCTTTGAAGTTAATGATTCAGATGAATTACTTGATGACTCTGTGAAGACGCGCCATGGCACGTCTTTATCTGAGAACTGTTAACTGGGGTTATTGAATCGATGTTCCCCCAGTCGCTGTGAGAAAAATTGAGAGGTTATCGTTGTGTCTGATTCCCCGACAAGTTTAATTGTGGCAGAACCGAAAGCAACCTATCAATCCGGTGGTGATCATCAGAATTGCTGGGTGGAGACGTTGGTGGATTGTCCGGGACTCGAGGGACTGTTGACGTACCGCATCCCGGCGGATTTGTCGATTAAACCGGGAGATATTTTAACGGTGCCATTGAATAACCGCCAGGTGGGGGCGATCGCAATTCGGTTACTGGCTTCTCCCCCTGCTGATGTGCCATTGGCGAAAATCCGGGAGGTGGAGGATGTAATTGGTACGGGTTTTTTTGAGAACTCCTATTGGCAGGTATTGGAACGAGTGGCGCAGTATTACTGCACACCCCTGATATCCGTAGTTCGGGGGGCATTACCACCAGGATTGTTGATGCGATCGCAACGGCGAGTTCGTCTGCATAGAGAGGCGATTCCTGATGGTGCAGATACGTTTGTCGGTCGAACGGCGCGTCAGATTTTAGCACTCCTAGATGCCCAACCGGACGGAGATTACAGCGTCGCCTATCTACAACGCCAGGTGAAAGGGGCGCGTCGCGGGGTGAAAGATTTACTTAAACGTGGCTGGGTGGAAAGTTATTTGAAACCGCCCCAACCCTCACGCCCGAAGCTGAAGAAAGCTGTCACTCTCGTCGCGGATGGCTTTGAACCTGATGTCACCGAACGACAACGGGAAGTATTAGATGTACTGCGGCGTCGGGGTGGGGATATGTGGCTGAATGAGTTATTGCAAGTCTGTCATGCTACGTCTTCTATTGTTAACAAGCTGGCAGAAAAAGGGTATGTAGTTGTTGAATACCGGGAAATTCTCAGAACCTTGGATCAGCCGAATGTGGCAGATGATCGCCCTAAAATATTGACAGATACGCAAACTTATGCATTGAAAACGATTCAAAGTTTGGATGAGTATAACCAAGTGCTATTGCATGGGGTAACGGGTTCCGGGAAAACCGAGGTTTATCTACAAGCGATCGCACCGTTGTTAAGGGCGGGACAATCTGCCCTAGTGTTAGTTCCAGAGATTGGGCTAACCCCGCAACTCACCGACCGATTTCGCGCCCGGTTTGGCAAAAAGGTGAATGTGTATCACAGTGGGTTATCCCATGGGGAACGTTATGATACCTGGCGACAAGTATTAAGTGGAGAACCCCAGGTCGTCATTGGTACGCGATCGGCTGTTTTTGTGCCATTACCTAAATTGGGTCTAATTATATTAGATGAAGAACACGACTCCAGTTTCAAGCAAGACAGTCTTTCTCCCACTTATCATGCCCGTACCGTTGCCCAATGGCGGGCGGAATTGGAAAATTGTCCTCTAGTTTTGGGTTCAGCTACCCCGTCTTTGGAAACCTGGGTTGCTGTCAACGGTCAACAAGCCAATCTCAACACAGACGCCCCCTGTAAAACCTATTACCTTTCATTACCCGAACGCATCCAATCTCGCCCCTTACCCCCTGTGGAAATTGTGGATATGAGACAGGAGTTAAAGCAGGGGAATCGTTCTATTTTCAGCCGTTCTCTCCAAGATGAGTTACAGCAGTTGAAACAAAAGCAGCGACAAGGGATTTTATTTATTCCCCGTCGTGGACATAGTACGTTTGTCTCCTGTCGCAGTTGTGGATATGTGATTGAATGTCCGGACTGTGATGTGTCCCTGTCCTATCACTATGCCCACGAGGGGGCGAATCAACTCTTACGTTGTCATTATTGCAACTACACAACCGCCCATCCTAATAATTGTCCCGAATGTGGTTCACCTTACCTCAAGTTTTTTGGTAGTGGCACACAGCGGGTGAGTCAGGAGTTGGCTAAGGCGTTTCCTGATTTACGGGTGATTCGCTTTGATAGTGATACCACCCGAACTAAGGGGGCGCATCGAACCCTGTTAACTCAGTTTGCCAATGGGGAAGCGGACTTATTAATCGGGACGCAAATGTTAACCAAGGGATTAGACTTAGCGGGAGTCACCTTAGTTGGAGTTGTCGCCGCCGATGGATTATTACACTTATCTGATTATCGGGCAGCCGAACGAGCATTTCAAACCTTAACCCAAGTCGCAGGTCGGGCAGGTCGGGGGGATGAACCGGGTCAGGTGATTGTCCAAACCTATTCACCTCAACATCCGGTGATTCAGGCGGTGAAAACCCATGGGTATGAGGTGTTTACCGAGGCGGAATTGGTACAACGGGAATCGTTGAATTATCCTCCTTATGGGCATCTGATTTTATTGCGATTGAGTGGGTTGGAGGAGATAAACGTTGAGAAGGCGGCGGAGACGTTAGCGGATTGGTTGAGTCAAGCGGGTTCCGGGTATGAGATATTAGGACCCGCCCCGGCGGGGATTATGCGAATCGCCCGTCGTTATCGGTGGCAGATTTTGCTCAAATTTCCGCCAGATGTAGCGGTAGAATTACCCGATGTGGCGGCGTTGCAGCGGATTTGTCCGCCGGATGTGAGTTTGACGATTGATGTTGATCCATTGAATATGATGTAAGGGGTTATTTGTCATTCGTCTTTTGTGCTTTGCAGTCCGCCTACGCGGACTTTGTTTGTGTAGCAGCGATTTCAATCGCCCTAGCAAAAGGGGCTTCCTGTCATCAGATTTGGTATCAAACGGTTGGGGAAATAACTTATTTTTTTTAGGTAGTATTATTAGAGTAGAGATTCCCGATAAAGCTGCTCGTAAATGTAACAAAATTAGTAGAATTTTAACAAAAATGAATCATTTATAGCTAAAAATAAAAAATAAAAATATGCTGGATATATTACTGGTTTCAGTAAGGAGAAGGTTTTATGAATATTTCGTCAAAAGGTATAGCCCTAATTAAACGGTATGAAGGGCTTAGATTAAAAGCTTATCTTTGTCCTGCGGGAGTTCCGACTATTGGTTACGGCACGATTCGCTATCCAGATGACCGTCCGGTTCAGATGGGAGACCAGATCTCTGAGCAGCAAGCTGAGTTATTTTTGATTGAAGAGTGTAATGCGATCGCCAAGCAACTGGCAAAACTGGTTACAGTTTCTCTGAACCAGAATCAAATCGATGCTTTGATTTCTTTCTGCTATAACCTAGGTTGTGGGGCTCTAAGTTGCAGCACTTTACTCAAGAAGCTCAATCAAGGGGACTATCCGGGTGCAGCCCAAGAGTTCTCTCGGTGGGTGAAAATCACAGAGAATGGGGTGAAAAAACCCCTAGAAGGTCTGATCAAGCGCCGTGCAGAAGAAAAACGCTTGTTTGAAACGGTGGGGGATGAAGGAGAACCTATCTTAGTTGAGCCATCGCCCCAAGAGCAAGTCACTTGGTTGGAGGCGTACCGCAGTAATCAAGGTCAGACAATCATTGCAGCTTGGAAGGATTCAGAACTGGTCGAACTGGTTACCCTAGATCGTGCTTTTAAGGAGGATTTGATTTCAGTTCTTTCACTGTACAAGAATGCACGGAATCTGCATGTTGCTCCACCAGAGAAACGGATTCCTGAAGGAGAAATAATCAACTTTTTGGGCGCAGAACCCGAAACGTCTCAACCGTTTGCACCTCAACCCGCACTCGATTCGCTCTTAGTTCGTGGGAGTGAGGGCGAAGAGGTTAAGTGGCTACAGAAACGACTACAGGAACTGGGTTGCTACGACGGTGAAATCGACGGTTGTTTTGGTCCAATTACAGACAACGCCGTCAGAGTTTTCCAGGCGCATGTATTTGGATCACCGGAAGCTGATGGCAAAGTCGGTCCTCTAACCTGGAAAGCCTTAAGCGGAGAGAGTCCAATAGTTCCACCAGAGCCATATCCAGATGCGGGGGGAGGAACCTATCTGCGTCTGACGAAAACCAATGCCTTTGATAAATTTTGTCTGCGTAAACTCCGTTTAGCCTATATTAAGAATGGAAAGGAGGTTGATCATATATTTGTTTGCTCCGGGATTAAAAGCAAGCAAAACTTCCGAATTGGCAAATGTAGCCAGTCCGGTTCCTATGAACCTCTGCCTGAAGGTAAGTGGTATATTCATGATATGCTATGGGTTAATGGAAAGGACAACTACAATGCAAGTTGGTCAGACGGACTAGGACCAGTCAAGATTAATTTAGACTACAAGAGTCCTGACTATACAAAGCGCCGTTATATTCAGATACACATGGATTGGAATCGCTTTAAACGTTATCCCGGTATGGCTAAGTCTCCGGGGACAGCGGGATGTATTGGTGTTTATCATGAGGCAGATTTCAAGCGCTTAGCAACCTGGCTACGGGAGACTGATCCTCGTGATCTCTATGTTGATTGGGGACTAGGCACTTGTCCAAAACCAACCGTTTCCGTCCAACCGATTATGACATAGCGTCAGTAAAGTTCTCAAAAGAGGATGTCCGAGATCAAGACATGAGTATGAAACGGCTGAGAGTGCAGTGTTTTGATGATTAGGAGTAGAGCGATCGCGCCACACATAAGAGCGATCGCTCTTATGTGTGGCTTCTTCATTGATACTTTTTCGGTTTCTTTGGTAAGAAAATCTTAAAAATACATGGGTACGGATCGAGGGGGCTAGATTGCTAAAATGCTTACGCAGTAGGGGTTAATTTCCCTGTAGTACATCTGAACTAGGGGAACTTCAGCTTAAAAAGGTCTTCTGCCTTTTGCTATAAGGCAGAAGTTGGCACTCCAGGTACACAGAGGAATTTAAATGAAATGACAACTACGCCGAATTTTCCAACACTGCAACGGGCAAAGGTTCGGGAAATACCTCAGGAGAAAACATTTCCCACAATACTTGTAAATAGGGTAAAACAAGCGAAATTTGCTGCTGAGAAAGACGTTTACCAAATTCCAATCCTAACAGATGAATCATTTGCCGAACTAATTCCCACCCTACGTTTAAAGTAGGGTAGAGCATGACACACAAAGGAAACAATTCGCGTTGGATGGGCGCAATACTTTTTTCCAGAACACAAAGCCACAGGTAAATCTGGAACATTTCCACATCCCGAATACTGGCAGATTTCACCGTAGGATTCACTAAGCTACCACTATGACAGTGATAGTTTGGATGTAAATCGCTAATTCGGGTGGCAATTTGTTGAGCAATTAATGCTTGATCCGGTAAGATTTTCCGTAGAGATACCAAAGCTAATGATTGATGATCATAATTGGCGGCAGTTTTATAGAGTCGTTGTAAGGGCATATACAGACAATCATCAATCACCTGGAAATAAATACTCACTGTAGCTTGTTCTTGAGGTGACAGTGATTTCAGTAGTAACTGACCACTATAGTGAAACTGCATACTAACAAACGCAATCACTCTAGGATCAATTGCTGTATAATTGTGTCGAATTCGACCTAAATCTGATGCTAAAAATAAACATAAACGTTCGGGGATGACTTGATCGGCATAAGCGAGCAATACTTTCTCATAGATTGAGTAAGTATCTTTAGTAATTTGCCAAGGATCAATTAAGCGATAGTTAATACCTTGTCGCTTGATTTGTTGGCAGAGTAAGGCTTCGGTTTTTGCCCAAGCTTGAATCGTTACTGATCGCAATGAATCAAGCAACCGCTGTGCTATAACAGCTCGTAATCCTGGAGAATTCGACTGCCACGTTTTGTCTGATGTACTGTGCTGTTGAACATACTTTTTTGCCCAGAGTTTGGATAGCTTTCTTGCCGTCGCGATCTTCGCTGTCTGCGACGGTTGAGAATTACCTAGCTTATCCTTTGTACTCATGACACACCCCTTGTTTAGAACGTCAATGCAGTCCGTAAAATGGCGGTAGCAATAAAGTCAACAGTAACAAAAAGGGTTGTTTGGTAGCTAATGTTACATTTTTTGATTGAGTTGGATAACTAAATCGGTGTTCTAGCACGCTTGCTTACCCTTAGCTGCTTATTCCTTGCTTTCCAACTCTCTAATTATCTACTCACCAATCAAAGGATAGTCTTTTTTGAAAAAATTCTCAATAGTCATTTTTTCAGGGATTGCTGAATAAGTCTTGTGGTGAGGCGAGGGAACAGGGAACAGTGAATGAGAGAGATGGGGGAACTAGGGCAACAAATGACGTAGCTTGCTTCTCACTCCCTTGAGTATGACAAATGACGAATGACAAATGACGAAACTAAACCGAATGCTGTGCAATCCAATCCTGCAAAATGGGATTAACAACCTCAGGGGCTTCATCTTGGGGACAATGACCTAAACCGTCTAAGGGGATAAATTGTTCCACGGCGGGAAAATTGACCCATTCTTTTGCTTCCGCGATGGGTTCCCAAGGATCATCAGTTCCCCACAAAATCAGTGTGGGACACTGTAACTGAGGTAATAAGTCTTCGGCTAGAGGTCCTGCGGAATAGCGGGTAAATGCGATAAACACATCAGCCGCACCCACATCAGCTGCTGGTTGCATCAGCAAGTCGATTAATTCATCAGTCACTGCCTCGGATTTGCGATACGCTTGCAATAAAATTTTCCGCACCACCTGTGGCTTCGCCAGTTGACGAAAAAAGAGTTGCCCCACCCACTTAACTCCCAGTAACTGTTGTATCATGGGTGCGCCGATGCGACGATGCCAAGGTAACGTCACTCGTTTGCGATCGTGCAGCATCCGCAGGGAACAGTTGATCAGGGTAACGCCCAATACCCTATCTGGACAATCCACAGCCGCTTGCATCGCTACAATACAGCCAATTGAATTCCCCACCAAAAACGCTGGAGTCTCTACGACTTCCCGACAAAAATCAATGACTTGTTGTCCCCAGGTTTCAAAGGTATACTCCACTTCAAGTCCCGGCATCGGTTTGGCAGAGGCACCAAAACCAATTAAGTCAATGGCATAGCATCGACAGGATTCTGCTAATGCGGGTAAATTCTTACGCCAATGTCCACAAGACGCGCCAAAGCCATGCACCATCACCACTGCTGGTCCAGAATTGCCGTGGACTTGATAGGCAATGGGAAACCCGCGCCATGTCCAAGTGTGAGTGTCGCGTTCAGGGGGTTTGGGTAGGGTGGAGGAGGAAAAGGTCATGACGATTTCAAGCGTACAGGGTTAACTAACAGTCCGTAAATATCTAGACAATTAGTGACATAACTAGACATTTTCTCTGATATAGTCAGGCAATGTCTAGTTTAACCCCCCAAGAAGCAGCCACTCGACTAGGTGCCACGGTCTTGCACTTTGCACCG
>NZ_JAVJQN010000210.1:0-2326 GCF_040218245.1 Coleofasciculus sp. E1-EBD-02
TAAAGTAATCATCGGGCGTTGATGTTGGGGTTGTCGTTCCTGGGTGCTGAAAATTAACGGCACTTTTAATTGTTCAACAAACTCAGCAATTGCCCACTCTCGCCGAGGATCACCTTGAGTCATCTCATCAGCATTCAGGAACAAGAAACTGTGGTTTAATAAAGTTTCCCGGAAACATCGTTGCATCAACTGATACAGTTCATTGGGATTAAAGGGAATAACAGATGCTGATATCATCTGAAGATTCCAGCCTAATGCGCTACAGGCGACAGTAGCAATAGATTGCTTCGCCCCTATATCTGAACCACATAACTGAACAACGGGATAGTCAAAATTTGCAAAAGGATTAGACCAAGTAGCGATAATTTTGTCAGCAATTTCTTGATAAGAAGGGGGAAGAGGAGTGGAAGATGAAGGCGGTACAGGCAAAAGGATACCTGCCAAATCTTTATCGATGCAAGGTTCACTCAATAGATAACAAAGAATCCGCCGATTAATGCGTAGAGGTGATTGAGTAAAGAATAATCCTTCCACCCTTTCAATCAGTTCCCACTGGTGTAACGGAGATTGGGAGGAAAGAATACCCAGATAAGACTGTTGAAACGTAGATAAGGCTAAATTCAGCGTGGGATAATTGCGTTTAGGATCGCCGTTAATTTTGGCACATAAGACTTCAAACTCATTATCCAACTCCATGCCAACACATAATAAGAGGATATATCGATCAAATTGGGAGAGGTGAAATAAAGCGCAGAGTTTATCTAAGGCTGGCGGCGCGTATTCTAGAATCGCTGCGACATCTGGGGATAACGTCGTTTCCAATTTGGCTAGACTGGGCTGATTTTGCTGGTAAGCGAGGTAATCTTCTAAAACCTGTCGGACTTGATTTACGGCTGTCTGGAGATAGTGAAAGTTGGCTTGATACCAGGTGATTGGTGTGGGAGTATCCATATATATTTCTATGTTTTAATGGTGTTAAAGTTTATCGTCTGTTTGGAGAGTGAAAGGGGGTAATAATCAAGTGGGTTAGGAAGAGCGATTCCCTCCGGGATAGCTATAGCCCTTCGGGCATGGCTACGCTAACGCTTACCGCAAAACTCAACAGTCTCTCCCCTTGCTCCCGTTGGATGGCTCTTATGTTAAAACATATTTCCGGTTGAATTCGGTTTAGACAAAATAGTTTATAATCTAGCCATCATCTCAAGATGTCTTGGGTCAAGCCGCTATCCGGCGTTTTCTCGGAACAGGCAGGCATTGACATATCGGAAAATCTCCCAGAAGTCTTGAGGGAATCGGCTCCAATTATCACATTATCGGACAACTGAGGCGGCATCATGGAGTATAAACCCGTACAAAAGAAAAATTCATCCTGGACTCCAACCCCGGTACAGAAAAAGGGTAAAAGTCCTGGTAAATTGGGACATTTTTCGATTCAACCCAAGTCAAACCCGTCCTCTGCCCCATCCCAAGAAATCGGGGAGTATTCCAGAGCCTCAGCCGATAGACTCGCCGCCAATGTAATGCGAGGAATCCAAGCTAAGGAACAGGAACAAGCTGAAGAGTCAACAGGAAAGCGTAAATCTGAATCACCCTGGGCACCAACGTTTGATGCCCCCCCACCCTTAGCACAAAGCCCTGCTTCCCAATTAAAAGGTGCTTTTGCCCCAGTCTCAGAAAACCCGATTCAACGACAATGTGCTGATTGTGCCAAAGAAGAGAAAGAACAGGCGCCAGAAGCCGGGAAAGACTTAGAGGAAATTGGCATTCAAACAAAATTGACCGTAGGAGCGCCAGGAGATCCCTACGAGCAAGAAGCTGACCGAGTAGCGTCTCAGGTAATATCAATGTCAGCACCTCCGGATAGTTCAGCATCAGTTCAGCGTCAGTTGGACACCAATCACCCCCATCACCCCCATCAGATCTGGCAAAGAGCGCAGTCAATTACACCTGTGGTGCACAGGCAAATTGATCCGCGCTTGCAAATGCGCCAGATGATACAACGGGCAGCTCAAATAGACGGAAATCAAGCATCTTTTGATTTAGAGAGTCGGTTGAATGCGTCTAAGGGTGGGGGTTCTCCGTTATCGGAGGGCGTGAGAGGATTTATGGAACCGCGCTTTGGGGCTGATTTTAGTGGGGTGCGGGTGCATACGGGTGGTGAAGCGGTGCAAATGAATCGGGAGTTGGGCGCTCAGGCGTTTACTCATGGGAGTGATGTTTATTTTGGGGCGGGGAAATCTCCGGGGAATAATGAGTTGACGGCGCATGAGTTGACTCATGTTGTGCAGCAAAGTGGCTCTAAAGTTCAACCTCAAATAGATGTAAA
>NZ_JAVJQN010000214.1:0-30797 GCF_040218245.1 Coleofasciculus sp. E1-EBD-02
ACTCTTCTTTTTCAGTTACAGCACTATACCCAACTGTTTGATAACCCGAATCAATGCCTAAAGTTACAGGTTGAGTATAACCTCGACATCCATAAAGAAGTTGAATTGTAAAAGGTCTACGAGCATAAATTTTGGCTCTGCTACTTTCTAACAACTTTCTCGCTTTACGAGGTGTTGTCGGCATCAAAGGTCTACCATGTTTGTTGACTACGAGTACTTTTTGCATTGGTTTGAACTCGATCAAGTTCGTCTCTTGCGAGTGGTTCACTTCGCCAAAGTTATCTCAGGTTTTGTACGTTCTACACACTTGTGTTACCCATCACAGATGTTTAATGTAAAACCGCCGTGTCACAGAACTGGTGAAGCATTCTGAAGTGCCTATATATTCTGAGATAACGTAGCTATTTCTAGCTGAGGCTAATCAACAAGGGCGCTTTTCACACGCCCCGCTTCTATCCGTTAAGGATGAAGCGTGGGTTGTTGACTCCAGACAATTTTAAGCTTTAATAGCCTGGAAGATTTGTCGAGTTGGCTGGAACAAGATACATCGGCGGAATAAGTTAGGAGACTGATAATTGTCCTAATTTTTGGCTCTAGCCAACCGACTTGAATTTTACGTACTTTCGCTAACCTTTTCCTACCCTCATCCCCTCTCAACGTTGAGACCAAGGAATCTCAGACTTATCGGCTAAGAGACTCGCCACCGCCGCCGCGCCATACCGATTAAGATGACTCGGATCAGCAAAATACTGATTCTGATTTTTCCATTGCTCTCCTAAATCAACAAAAACAAACTCATTCCGAGCCGCCTTCTGCTGCATTCGCTTGCGGAATTGCCGTTCACGAGTTAAACGCACCGAATCTAAATAATCATCACTTACAGGCAAATTTACAATCACCAAAGGAATCTGTTGCTGTGCTAAAAACGCCTGAATCGAATTCAACGCCACCGCCTGCGGACCGGCAAAGCTAAACGGTTGATAATCCGCATCATAACGCCCCGCCACACGCGGATTTTTCTGATAGTACGTTTTCGGGTCAAATTTACTATCCATCGGCAAAAAGCCATTGGCATCCATCGCGATCGCACTGTACCCTGTAGTATTGCGTGCCAGTGCTAGTCGTTGCGGTTGGCTTCCCCCTAACTGAGTTAAAAGTAACCGAGTCTCTGGGGTAGAGACAGGATTGCTACTGGTTTCAAAGGAAACGCGGGTTAATCGCCAGCGTTCAGCCGTATCATTAGCAGGTATCGTATCGCTCGGTTGTGTGGATTTCTCTGAGTCGGGACTCTGGGTGATTGATGCCGGAATCTCTTCACAAGTATTTGGGGTTTTGGTCGTCGATTCCGGTAGTTTGGGGCGATTCCCTGCCATTACCTGTTGATATCCTGCCGATGTTGCCAAACTATTATAAGTTTTATCCGTTCGCCCACTATTAAACGCCCGCACGCCATCTGCCCAAATCACCAGGCGCGGGAGTTGTTCCGGCGTTAAAAGTTGCCGCAGTTGAAAATCAACCACTTGAGCCGTCGCCCCATTCACGCCAAAGTTGAAAATTTTTAACCCCCCTTTGCCGTAACGCGCCAGAACTTGTTGCAGTTGTTGCGGATCAACACCAACTAATGCCCGTGAACTGCCTACAATCAGGACATCTGGCGGACCAACGGCGGCGACGTAAGACAGATACAGCAGGAGTTGTTCTTCAAAGATGGGGTTATTAAAGCTGGCAAAGGGTAGAGGAGACGTTTTTGTCGTCGCTTTTTGTTGGGCAACATCTAAGTTGTTTAGATATTCTGCCACCTTTTTCTGAGCAAACGCCCTTTTCGGACTATCCGGTGGCACCGACTGCATCGCTTCAATCGCTTGAATCCAGCCTAAGACAACCAAATCCCAATCTTGGGGGGATTGGGCAGATTGGGCAAGATTTGCCGCCCCCATCGCTTTGTCAATCGCTTTGGTAAAGGGATCAACTTGGGGCGGACAGGATGGGGCATTTTCCACCGCTAGAATTGATTCAGCTGGGGAGTCAGCTTGAGATGGGGAATGCTGACTTTCAGCCGTATCGGGAGGTGAATTCAAGGAACAGCCAGTTACCCCCACCAATAACGCGGCAAGGGCGGTATAGGGACGTTTCCAGTAAAAATTAGCCATAAGGCGATCGCACTCTCGATTGAAACCTTGTGCTGAGAACCACAATTAGCAGGAATTGATAGCCAGATCGTTTGATCCTTTCTTTATTATGCTCAAAATCGCGATCGCAAGAGATCAAACTTTCTCAATGTATCCACCAGTCCAGATTTTCTCCCTGCATCGCTACACACGGGCGGGTTTAATTCCATCTGGGTGAGGTCAGAAAGGATAATCGTGAAACCCGCCCCTACACAAACTCAAAACTCCCACCCAAAGAACTACGGCAAAAATCGATCTAAGGCGGTCTTTAATTGTTCAATTTCCGCTTCCATGTTACCTTCCTCCGCCGCCCGACCGATACATTCACTTAAATGCTCATCTAGAATAACTCGGGCAACTCGATTTAATGCGCCTCGCACGGCAGCAACTTGCACCAACACATCGGGACAAGGGCGACTTTCCTGTACCATCGTCTTAATCCCTCGGATATGCCCCTCAATTCGAGAAAGCCGATTGACTATTCGCCGCAGAGACTCTTCATCGTGAACATGGGCGTGGGTTGAGCCACCATGATCATGCTCATGCTCACCATGACTGCTGTGGAAGGATTGATTGAGGGAATCTGGGTTTGACGCTGACCGAGTATAGGTTTCATTAATCAATGGCTTAACTCCAGTTCGGGATTGGCAACGTTGATGGATTGGTTCTTCTGTTCATCCTAATCCAGAGTTGAGATGTTTGGGATTAAGGTTTTCTAAGGAAGGGGAACCGCCCATCGCTGAAACACTCTTGGCTCAAAGAACGTCCTGGATCAACCAGCCAATGTTAAGTGCTTGTGACAATAATTTGGATAGATGATCATAGATACATACAACTGAACTTAAGAATAAGGCTATGCGATTGACAACGTTGTTCCCTCGATTACGCCAAATCAGCGCTTATCTGATCGCGATCGCGACAGGTGTTCTGTTGACGGTTGGGTTTTATAATGTCTCACCCTCTCACGCTGAACCGATCTTGACAAATGAACCCGAATCCCCAATAGTTCTCGCCCAACGCCCACCCATTACCGATATCGGCGGCAGTTTTGTCACGGCGGCGGTGAATCAAGTGGGACCGGCTGTGGTACGAATTGACACGGAACGTACAGTGACACGCCGCCTCGATCCATTTTTCGATGATCCCTTCTTCCGGCGGTTTTTCGGGGAGGATGCATTTCCCCAAATGCCCCAAGAACGCCGTCTGCGGGGTCAAGGATCTGGGTTTATTATTGATCCCACTGGTGTAGTTGTCACCAATGCCCATGTGGTGGATCGGGCAGATAAGGTAACGGTGATTCTCAAAGATGGACGCCAGTTTGAAGGAAATGTCCAGGGTGTCGATGAAATCACAGATTTAGCGGTGGTCAAAATTGATGGCAACAACTTGCCCGTTGTCACATTGGGAGACTCGACTAATGTGCAAGTTGGGGATTGGGCGATCGCAGTTGGCAATCCCTTGGGGTTAGATAATACTGTAACCTTAGGAATTATCAGTACCCTCCAGCGATCCAGTGCAGAAGCTGGGATTCCTGAAAAACGACTCGACTTCATTCAAACCGATGCGGCAATTAACCCCGGTAACTCTGGCGGTCCACTCTTAAACCAACAGGGACAAGTCATTGGTATCAATACCGCTATTCGTCCTGATGCGATGGGGATTGGGTTTGCCATTCCCATCAATAAAGCCAAAGAAATTACTGCCAAGTTGATGCGGGGTGAAAAAGTTGTCCACCCGTTCATCGGCATTCGCATGACTACCCTAACCCCGCAACTGGCGCAAGAAAACAATCGCGATCCCAATTCCTCATTTATGGTGCCGGAGGTAAATGGGGTTTTAGTGGTGCAAGTTGTACCCGATTCACCAGCCGCAGCGGCGGGTATGCGTCGTGGCGATGTTGTCACAGCCATTAATGGACAATCGGTGACAAGTGCTGAACAGTTACAACGTTTGGTGGAGAATAGTGGTGTGAATCAACTTCTCCAAGTCAAAGTGGTGCGGGGGAACCAGACGAAAACACTATCAGTACGCACCAGCGAACTGCGAGAAACAACATAGCGCAACACATCGGTGTGATTCAAAGGGCGCACGTCTGTGCGCCCCTACCATTCCCATCCATCACATTAGATTGGGCTTTCCAGGACAAATTCCCAACCGCGATCGCACGGCTTCCCCTTCACCTTATACCTTTTCTCCGATTTGACGTTTTAATTTACCGTCTCCATCGCCGTACCAACTTTATAGGAGACGTCGCTTCTAGGCAAACCTCACCTGCCTGCAACTGTAATACGACCCCCACAGACTCTCCAAAGGCAGGTTGATCTGTTATTTTGGGAAAAGTCATATAAAATTCCAAAGAATCATTGGCGCTAACTTGGAAAGACTGGGGGTCTAAACTGACTTGTTCCTCTCGATCCCAGACAGTAACTGGCTGTACTAACTGACGCTCATCTCCTACCTTTAACCAAAGATGTTTCACAGAAGCTGAAAGGGGAGAATCGTCGGGGTTATTCAGTTCAAAGTGACCATGACCTATAGCTAAGTTTGACTCATAAGTGATGGTAACCGTTTGCCCAGTGAAAGTCGAATCAATGAGATTTGGGTTGACGACATTGAACAAGTAGGGAATAAAATAGCTAAATATATCCATTTAAAAGTAGGAAGAATACTCCGTCCTGAATTAACTAAAAATTTTATCTTCTTTTAGTCCGAATGCTGATTATATAGGGGCTTGCCAAAACAACCGTTTTACCATTTAGATCAAGTTCCACTTCTACTTGCATTTCACGATTTAAATAAGGAACGGCTGAAATAGCCTGAAAGCTGATTTCATATTGATTAGTTGTTAACGGGGGCTGTTCAATGTTGTTCGGATCAACTTCTTGATATGATAGAGAGTTCTGGCGACTTCTTCATTAGTAGCATTAGTGGCAATAATGATGGAACCGCCAAATGTTTCACCAGCTCCCAACATAGGATTGGGAACCCAGTTAGAACCATCAAATTCCTCATCAGCCCACTCTAAAGCACCAACCATTTGCACCTGAAGAGTCCTCAAGTCTCGGATCATAGCGGAATTCCATTGGCAAAGTAACTCCAACATACCAGCAAACGTAGAGGGATCAGTTGCTGAAGTGGGTAGTGCTATTGCTGGAAAAAGTTGATCTAATTTTTCAATTGTCGCTGCCCCGACTTCACCTTTGGGATCAGAGGTAATTTTGTTTTGTCTTTGAAAACTGTTAACCCGTTGTTCAGTTTCAGAACCAAATTTGCCATCCACCCCATGACCGAGGAATAAAATACCCGCATCGTGTATACCATGTTGGATTTTGCGAACAGCATCACCTTCATCGCCTTGTTTTAATGTGCCGTTACCATCATAAATATCTTCCAGGGTGGTATCTTTGGCAAAGCGGGGAGAACTTAGATCATGTCCATCACCTGTTGCTCGTTGGATTTGATTTCCAGCCCCTAATTTTTGCTGTATGTCATCTGTAAGGTTAGGGGTTTGCTGCACCACATGAGTTAATTCATGGGCTAACAACTCTTGCCCATCCCGACTTCCTGGATTATATTCTCCTTGCTTAAAAAAGATATCCGGACCCGTCGTAAACGCCCGGGCATTTAAGGAGCGATTAAGCTGATCAGCATTGCTATTGTTATGCACCCTCACGCCACTAAAATCAGCGCCAAACGCCTGCTCCATTGGCTCTCTAACGTCCTCTGAAAGCCCCTGTCCGCCACCTTTGGCTTGTTGAATACTTTGCTCAATAGAAGCATCAATCGCACCTCCACCAACACCACCATCACGCATCACTGTCGGCTGAGCGACTGGCTCGACTTTTCCTTGTACAGGTTGTTGGGACGTGGGAGAATTAATCTGTTCGACGACTTTGGCGGCTACGGCATCGGCTTCCTGTTCGTACTTATCTCCTGGCTGCCCGACTGTTAACTTTCTCTGGAGTGGAGTCAGGGTGTGTGGCGTCAGGGTGGGGATTGTCGAACCCACGACATCAGCAACTGAAATCCCTCGTGATTCTGACTGAGGCTGCACTGTTGGCGTTTCTGTCTCCTGGGAACTCTTGGCTTCCAGACTTCGCATCACATTCGCGGCTAGTGTATCCGCCGAGTCTCTGGAATATTTCCCTATTTCCGGCGACTGAGACGATTTTTGGTTGGGCTTGGGTTGAATCGAAAAATGCCCTAACTTAGACGGACTCTTGCTCTTTTTCTGTGCTGTGCTTGGAATCCAAGAGGAATTTTTCTTTTGCAGTGGTTTATACATGATGCAACCTCACTAAGGGCTTGAATATTTGATCAGAAAGTAGTCCTTACCCAAAAGTACCAGCTTTACTAAAAAAATCAATAACATTAATTGCTAAAGACAGGATTATTACGAAAATACTGGTAAACTGTGCAATTCTATATTTTTGTCTTCGCCGATGCTTGGAATTGATTATTTCCCATGACAAAATCAATGAACTATAAATGCAAATAATGGAGCCAACTAAAACCACTATATTAGTTACGGTAGGTGTATTTATTTGAAAATCAACTTTAAAGTCTTGCCAGTGATCATTAGATTGAAGAATTATCCTTGGCACATTGACTCCTGGAACCTGAATAAATAGCTCATAGATACTCATATATCCAGTAATCAATGAAAATGAAATGCAGGCAATATTAAAGCTAATTATACATAAATATTTTTTGAGGGCTGACATGATAAATCGGCTCAGTTACTTAGTTAGTCTATTGTTCTAGTTAGTTGGCTCCAAAGCTATGCGCTGCTTCAGGGCATTCAGAAAAATTTCTACCAAAGTTCTAGCCCCTGCATTCATTGACATCCCCAAAACAAAACCAAATCTTCCTGGAAGACCAAGTATACCTTCTGAATTTGCTCCTACATACAAAGCCGCTGCATCATTGACTTGATCAGTGTAGCTGTCTATCCATTCTGACTCATTAGAAAAGTTTGTACCATCCCAGTTGTTTAGACCAACCGCTTGAGCAAAAATACTGTAACGTCTATCGCGACTCGGCGTTCCCTGATCCGTGCTTCCATTAAGATAATACTCTCGCAAAATTTCCGATACTTTTCTGCCTCCTGATGTTTCATCAATATCAAATTGTTGATCAATGACATAAGCATCAATATTGCCAAGCATATCTTGAGGAGAGGCGTACTCATTGATAATAGCTTGCCTTTCTGTACTAGAAATTTGCTTGTCGTTACGAATCCATTGAAACTGAATTTCTGCTAATACACTACCTAAGTCTCCTACCCAAGTGACAGCATCAACGTTGTCGTCAATACCAATAGAAGATAACCCAGGAGCTTGAACTGACTGAGGATAGTTTAAAGCATCTAGACCAGCAAAGACATGACCTAGATCTATTTATTGAATCCAGCTTAATCCTGGAGGAAACTCTATCATCCTATCTCCTCATCGCCTATCCAGAACACTATCAGTACGCACCAGCGAACTGCGAGAAACAACGTAGCGCATAAAGCATAAATCTTGCCGTAACGCAGCCGACAAGCTCCGCGATCGCACTAACCAAAAAAGCGATCGCCTACACGTTATTAGATTGTGATTTTAACAGGGCTAATTTTGCTATAATATTCTGACTGTGACGAGCTAATAGTGGGAAACGCTTTTCAAGGAAATTCAATACTTGACAAATTTCGGATGCATCAGAAGTAATTGTTAAGGGTATTTTGCGATCTATCAAATCACCTAATACATTGAGCATAACGGTAGCTAAATCTTCATCAGCATTTTCCAAAAAAGTCAATAGCGATTTCAGGGCTTCCGTGTCACCAAGCCTGTATTTAGCTGCTAATAGTTCAGCTTTAACTTCTAGGGAATCTTCTGATTCAATGTAAGTTTGAAGCTGTGGTAATAGATCGGGTTTACCTACAAGTCCGAGGGAGTTAGCTGCATATGACCGAACTGCTTCATCAGGATCTTGCATTGCTAATTTTAAAGTATCTAGAGCATCAGGATCTCCTAGATCTCCAAGCGTTTCTGCTGCTGACGCCCGAACCAGGGGAGCTGGATCGTTAAGTAACAAGGACTCGATTGAATCTCTTGCTGGTTTATAAGCAAGTATTCCCAAGGAATCTGTTGCCCCCGATCTAACCAGCTCTTTTGGATCGACTAGTAAGTTTATAAGTGCAGAACCAACAGATTCAATTTCTTTTTCTCCCAAATCACCAAGAGCTTCTGCTGCACAGAAGCGAATTCCCTCATCAGAAGAGTGCAGTAATTCTAATATCACGGGTACAGCCGAATCAGCTTTCATTTTGACTAATGCCTGAAGTGGGAGAGCTTGCTCTTTAGGTTCGCCAGAAGCACACTTTTCCATTAACTTATAATCCTAGTATCTTACAAGAATAGCGTGATTGCGCTACCTCAATAAACACTCTTATCTCCTCATCCTGCTCTGGTTGTTCTTGAATCAGCTCGTGGACTTTCAGAACGGCAAAAGGCCATTTGTCTTCTTCATCTTCTTCTAGCTCGGAGAGTTCAGGCAAGTCCAAATCGACCAGTGAACCCCAATAACCTTCGAGCCATACCGCACATGAATTTGTAGTCTTTGGACAGATATCATTCAACGTAGATAAAAGTGATACACCCATACCCGTGTCATCTAGAGTTAAAAAGATAGCATCGTTGTCACGATCTTTATCAGATGTGCCTATAAAGGAATCACCCAAGGCAAGTCGGTACGAATCTTCAAAATGGATCACTACTGGAAGTCGAAGTCGCTTCCTTGTTTCAGAAGTCGTACTAGCTTCGTTGTTAAGCCAATTGAGTAGTTGACTTGATGGCTTAATTGGGAGTCCTGGAATGAAACTAACGGGATTTTTGGGTCTCATCGCGTTTGTAATTGGTGTTTCCTGGTTGTTTAATTCTGAGGTTAAAGGGATGGGGCTAGAGTTAACACTGGTTGAGCCTTGACATCCTAAGGTTAGTAGAACCATCAAACTAATCAAATTCATAGCTTTCATAGTATTATATATCTCCTCCCAGAATGGGGATCACCTCTGCCCATTACCAGACCGATTAAATCCAGATATCCAGGGTACTACGATCTTCATCTGTAGCCATACACAAAACTCCCATACCATCTACCACGGGCAAAATGGCTCCTCGACAGGAGATGGGTAACACAGGATGGTTGAAGTCACGACTATTCACTCCCCACGCTACGGCAAAGCCGACAGATGAAGAGCGAATTGTTAAGGCATCACATATATCTTCGACCATCAGTGGCAATATTTGGTAGGGAGATGTTCTCCAGCTCAAGAAATTTCCCAGTGGACTTTGAGTATCAGAGTTTGTCCTCTGAATAATTAAGGCAGAATAGTTACTCCAAGACGCATTATAAGCGAGTTCGGCTGTCAGGGTTAACCACCAGTATGCCCAAGACGGTAATAAATCACCATTATCGATTAGGCAACGTTTCCACGGTTCGAGAGCGTCGTAATCTATCATCCAGGCGGTTGTTCTTACAGAACCTTCCACCTGAACGAGTTTGCTGCCCAACTGTAAATCCTGCTCTAGTAACTCTACCGAGAGTTTACTCAGAGGAATACTTCGCAATACATCGCTTGTTGTCATACGAAGGCATAGCCCTATCCGCGACTAATAAAAAATTTAACTACTTTGTTTTCCTGATCATACTCAATTACATATTGTTCATAGTCAACTCCAAAAGGAGAGACACCTAAATCATACAAGTCTGCATTTTCTCGGACTTGCTCAGGTCGTCCAAGAATTTCTCTTACTACTTCTTGGGACATACCTTTGTGTAAAACTTCCCGTTCTAAAGCAGGAACCATACCAATACGAGGATTATCACGCTGATATTTTTTATATTGCGCTCTCCATAATGCGGAATCAAAATTTCCCGTAGAAATAGTGGTACTCATCACTTTCACCTGATTATTAGAGGTAATCACTGAACCGTTACCTGTAACCATTAATAAGAGTGTTATTGCCACGATGCCTGACACGGCTGCTATAACAAATTTCATCTTAAAATAATCTCCTGATATTCGGAGCAAACTGCGACACTATTGGGCAGATGCATTACCTTCAGGTACTGCTTGTCCACCTCTCCCTGGTGTTCCATCAGTTAAACCATGTTGCCACAAAGGAACTTGATTACTCCAAGCAAGCTTACTGCTTTGATCAATAACAATCAGTTCTCCATTATCGCTTGCCTGTCTAACCAAATCAGCTATTTCTACATCATTTGCCTCAGGATTATCGATAGCAATTTGCCGTCCGACTTCGTTATTATATAAATCCATAGCCTCGCGAGTGGCTGGGTTCCCTGGCAGTGCTTCATGAGCTGTGGTGAATTGATTAGTCCACTCTTTTCCAAAGTTCCTCACCAGTAAGCTGTTCCAATAAGCGTGACGGAAGGCATCCCGGTGACCATCATTACCTACCCATTCTGCTTGACGTTCATCCGGTACATAGGCAGGTATATTGCTTGGCTGAGGAAATTGATTCTCTGATTCATCAAATGCTCGATTTTTAATCGTATTAAATGTATTTAAGCCCATTAGTCCACGATTAAAACTAAGATTATCCAGCAATTCTGCTTCTGTCTCGGTTATCTCATATTCTCCTGTAAAAGGAATAGGTATAGCACCCAAAGCTGTGGGACTCCAATTCGTAACTTGATCATCCTGAACTTGATAATCTCTAATTATCTGCTCCAGCGGCGGTTTTTCAGATTCATCATCACGCTGAATAATTGGCTCAGCCTTAGCTTGCAGAGTTATATTTTTATACTCAACTGGCTGAACGCCAGACTCGACTTTTCCTTGTACGGATTGCTGGGACGTGGGAGAATTAATCTGTTCGACAACTTTGGCGGCTACGGTATCGGCTTCCTGTTCGTACTTATCCCCCGGTTGCCCGACTGTTAACTTTCTCTGGAGTGGACTCAGGGTGTGTGGCGTCAGGGTGGGCATTCTTTGTCCGACAACATCAGCCACTGAAATCCTTGATTCTGACTGAGGCTGCACCGTTGGCGTTTCTGTTTCCTGATCACCCTTAGCTTCCAAGTTTTGCATCACATTCGCGGCTAGTCTATCCGCCGAGTCTCTGGAATACTCGCCTATTTCCGGCGACTGAGACGATTTCTTATTGGGCTTGGGTTGAATCGAAAAATGCCCTAATTTAGATGGACTCTTACTTTTTTTCTGTACCGTTGTTGGAGTCCAGGAGGAATTTTTCTTTTGTAGTGGTTTATACATGATGCTGCCTCAGTTGCCTGATGATTTGTTGCTTCTGAACCTGTTGCCTCAAGAATTCTGGGTGATTCTCCCCTAAGCGAGCGCCTGCCTACTTCGGCGAAACACCTGTAACAAGACATCTTGAGATGTGGATAAATTATAAACGGTTTTTCCCGAATTTAACTCACACTGCAATAGGGTTTAACATAGAAGCCATTAAACCCTATAACCCTTCAGCCTTAGAGACGCTCTGCACTATCTTTAAGCTTTCTTCCTTTGAGCAATATATCCTCTTATTGTGCGTCGGGATTGAATTAGACAGAAAATTTAAAGTCTTGTGTGCCAAATTTCATGGTCATCCCGACCAAAATTATTCGACTCTGAATTTAGCGTTGGCTACGTTTAGCGAGCCTAATTTTCGTGTTTTCTCTTCCGCATCTCCCTTGGAATCCTGGGGACTGATTGAAAGTAGTGATGGTCAAACCCTCGGCTCTCCCGTACTTAGAGTGATAATAAAGTCTTATAAATTAAGCTAAAGTCCCATGATGTAATGCTTGTAGGTTGGGAAAACGCAAGGAAACCCAACTAATCCAGCTTAAAAGCTAGGTTTTCCTCCAATCAAGCTCATCGCTACACATATAAGTGAAATTTATCACACCATGTACGGGAGAGCCTACCTTTTCTCCGATTTGATGTTTTAATTTACCGTCTCCATCGTCTGACTAACTCTATAGGAGAAGTCGCTTCTAGGCAAACCTCACCTGCCTGCAACTGTAGTACGACCCCCATAAACTCTCCAAAGGTAGGTTTATCTGTTATTTGGGGAAAAGTCATATACAATTCCAAAGAATCATTGGCAGGTATATTGCTTGGCTGAGGAAATTGATTCAATCCACTAGATCAATGAAATCAATTGTTAGCATACATGGCGCTACAATGCTTGCAGCAGGCTGAGGAGATTTAGGACATTCTGGAACAATTTTACCGACCACAGCAACTCCTCGATTGTTATATCGTGTAATTTCATTAGTCGATCTTATGGCTTCAGAATGCCAGGGAGGATAAAGAAAGACCTCAGTGCCATCTTCCAACACCACAGCTACATGACCTTTATATCTCGGTGGTGGTTTGGGCCATCTTCTCACATCTACTTGAATGTATTGTCCAATTAGACGCACTTGTTTACCTTTATCTCTTGCTTGTAGTCTCTCATCCATTTCATCATCATCTATGGCATCGAAGGGGTCGGGAAAATGTTCCTCAATGTCAGTACGATTTAAAATAGTTGGCAATTCCGTCATATTACTTGCTGCTGTGGTTAAAGTTAAAACACCTGTTTGATTTGGCTGGCAACCTCCTAATGCTACACTTCCTATGAATAAAACTACAGTCTCTGCTAGTAAAACAGAAGTTAGAACTTGCACTCGCATCTCATCTTCTCTCATCTGCTATTAGACTCTACTACTAAAGTTGTGGGAGTTTCACCGTGCTGACCCGTATCTCGGTGTTCTTCGTGAAATGTTTGACCTTGCTTGCTGGAATCTTCTGCCGCAGACTGAGCTAAACCGTACATTTGGAATATCCAGTTAGTATTTGCTTCGTCATAGTCGCTTACAGAATAATTTTCAAGCGTTACGTTGTCTCTGCCGTTATCACTCTTCATTACAACACCTGCCCAATGGAAATTCCAAGTTCTTATTGGGTTCCCATTGATATCTCTCATAGGAGAACCACCACTAGAGATAGTGTAAGCTTGCCCAACTACAGGATTAGCCCAACGATTAATTCCTGTACGCCGATCTAAATTTTCCCTTGTTCTCGGTGATAGTTGATTGTAAATTCTCAAGAAATAATTAGCGAGTGCGGATATATGTCCTCTACTTTTCATTCGACTAATCCTTCTCTCGTCAAGCAACTTCTGTCCTAATTGTTGCTCGTAAACTCGAAGAATATTTTCCAAAACCTTCCACTTTATTACTTCAGGATCAAAGGTTTCAACAGTTCTTTTGTGTTGTCCGGTTCGACTAGCTGGATCTCTGTAGACACCTCTAGTTCCATTTTCTCCTCCAATAACATCTCTTGCCGATCTACCACAATCAGCCCAGATTATCATTCCATTTCCTTGAGTACCGTTACCTATATTTCGTGGTATGACCCTGACGAGATTTTTACGATTATTGTTTAGATCATGGACTCTTATGACATCAGTTTTATTTTCTACCAATTCGATCACTGAATTAACTGCTCTGAGTTGATTTGAAGAATGTTGAGCCTTGCCTGGTGCAGCCCATAACTTATGACTGCCATAGCCTTCTTGTTTAACAGCTACAGATCTGTCGTCCGATACACGGGTTATATCGGAAGGATCATTAGGATTTTGAGCCAAAAAGTAACGCTGAACTTGCAATTCTCCAGTAGATATCCTCTCAATTGGCTGCCAAGAGAGCGGCACAGTTATACCTTTACTTTGCTCTTCCATCTGGTCTGCCCCTACCTCATGTCTTTCCCCTGATTCACTGATTGTACGTTTGGGCTGAACTCCACCCGTCTGCTGTACCACATGAGTCATTTCATGTGCCAACAAAAGCTTCCCATCGGTTGAACCGGGATTATACTTCCCTTGGTTAAAGAAAATATCCTGCCCGTGAGTAAACGCCTGAGCGCCCAACTCCTGATTCATCTGCACCGCTTCACCACCCGTATGCACCCGCACTCCACTAAAGTCAGAACCAAAGCGCGGCTCCATAAACCCTCTCACGTCCTCCGATAAAGGAGAACCTCCACCCTTAGACGCATTCAAACGGCTCTCTAAATCCTCAGACGCTTCAGTTCCACCTGCTTGAAATGCCCGTTGCACTAATCCTTGCGTTTGCACCTGCTCAGATAATCGCCTCTGTACGACAGGCGTAATCGACTGTGCCAACGACTCTCTCTGAATGGGGTTATTCTCTTGTGCTAAACGCTGAACTGGAGCTGAATTGTCAGGAGGTGCTGACATAGAAACCACTTGAGCCGCCACTCGGTCAGCTTCTTGCTCGTAGGGATCTCCTGGCGCTCCGACAGTCAGTTTCGTTTGGATTGTTCCTGCCTCTGACGATATCTGCTCAATGTCTTTCCCGGTTGCGGTTGATTGTTCTTGTTGTTCAGATGCACAATCAGCACATTGCCGTTGAATTGGGTTTTCTGGCACGACTTCAGAAGCCATTCTTACTTGTGGAGTCAGGGTGCGTGCCATCACGGTGGGTATTCTCTGTCCGACGACATCAGCAACTGAAATCCTTGATTCGGACTGAGGCTGCACTGTTGGCGTTTCTGTCTCCTGGGCATCCTTGGCTTCTAGACTTCGCATCACATTCGCGGCTAGTCTATCCGCCGAGTCTCTGGAATACTCGCCTATTTCCGGCGACTGAGACGATTTCTTATTGGGCTTGGGTTGAATCGAAAAATGCCCCAATTTAGAAGGACTCTTACTTTTTTTCTGTGCCGTTGTTGGAGTCCAGGAGGAATTTTTCTTTTGTAGGGGTTTATACATGATGCTGCCTCAGTTGCCTGATGATTTGTTGCTTCCAAGCCTGTTGCTTCAAGAATTCTGGGTGATTTTTCCATAAGCAAACGCCTGCCTATTCCTGGGAAACACCTGTAAGCCAAGTGACCCAAGACGTCCTGAGTTGTGGCTAAATTATAAACTGTTTTTCCCGAATTTAACTCAAACTGCAATATGCCTTAATATAGAAGCCATAAAACCCTTACTGTCAACCTTAAGATATTTAAACAGCTCCATAACATCATGGATACTCCAGCATCGACCAACTGGTATCAAGCCAATTTTCAATATCTCCAGACAGCCGTTAATCAAGTTCGTCAGGTATTGGAAGATACAATTAACCGTGACCAAAATCAGACGAGTCCACTCAGATTTGAGACAACCTTAGCGCCAGACGCCTTTGCTCTCCTACAAAATAAGCCTTCAGCCTTAGAGACGCTCTGCACAATCTGTAAGCTTTCTCCCTTTGAGCAATATATCCTCTTGTTGTGCGTCGGGATGGAGTTAGACAGAAAATTTAAAGTCTTGTGTGCCAAATTTAACGGTCATCCCGACCAAAATTATCCGACTCTGAATTTAGCGTTTGCTACCTTTAGTGAGGCTCATTTCCGTATTTTCTCTTCCGAATCACCTTTAGAATACTGGGGACTGATTGAAAGTGGTGAAGGTCAAAGGCTCTCTCACTCTCCTCTACGTATTAATCGGCGCATTTTCTGCTATCTATTAGGTGAACCTTGTCAGGATGATGGCTTGATTGGCATCCTCAAACCTATACCCCCTTTACCTCCAACGTCTCTTTCCCCTTCCCACCAACAACTTACCGACCAACTTATCACCACTTGGTTTCAGAACAAACCGACATCTATCTTTCCTATCGTTCAATTGTGTGGTGCTGAAATCGGCGCAAAACATACCATTGCTGCGGCTGGTTGTAGTGCTTTAGGTTTGCGTCTGAATTTAATTTCCGCATCCCTGCTTCCCCTTAATCCTTATGAACTCTATCAATTAAAACAGCGGTGTTTACGGGAAGCTATATTAACCAACTGTGCCCTTTTACTCACTTGCGATGAACTGCATCAAACCGATGGGATGCGAGAGTTGGCTATCTTTCAGTTCGTTGAGGACTTAAATCTGCCTTTAATTATTAGCACTCAAGAACGACAACCACAACGCCAGCGCCCGATGATTACGTTGGATGTGGGTCAACTCAGTCACAGGGAACAAAAGTTGATTTGGGAGTCGTATCTCGGTTCAACGGCGTCAGAATTAAATGGACAAATCGATACGCTAGTGTCTCATTTTAATCTCAATCCTCTAGCCATTCAAGCGGCTTGTTTATCGCTGGAAGGGATAGAGTTTCCTCCAGTCAAAACCGAGCCAGCTAAGGAGACAGAACCTGAGAAACCGGCTTCCTCTTCAAGGCGTACTCGCAAATCTAAAAGCCAAACATCAAAACCCAAAATAGAGAATCATTTCTCTCCGTTGCAAACTCACTTGTGGGATTTCTGTCGCACTCAAGCCCGTCCCCGATTAGATGATTTAGCACAACGGATTGATGCTGTAGCGACTTGGGAGGAATTGATTCTACCTGAACGGGAAAAAAATACATTACAGGAAATTGCGGCTCATGTTCGACAACGAGCGAAAGTCCATCAAGAGTGGGGATTTGCCGGAAAAGGGGGACGGGGTTTAGGGGTTAGCGCTCTCTTTTCTGGACCGAGTGGTACGGGGAAAACGATGGCGGCGGAAGTCTTGGCAAAGGAATTACGCCTGGATGTTTATCGCATTGATTTGAGTGCGGTGGTGAGTAAATATATTGGTGAAACGGAAAAGAATTTACGGCGTATTTTTGATGCAGCGGAAACGGGTGGGGTGATTTTGCTGTTTGATGAAGCGGATGCTTTGTTTGGAAAACGAACTCAAGTTAAAGATTCCCATGACCGCCATGCGAATGTGGAAGTGAGTTATTTACTACAACGGATGGAAGCGTATCAGGGATTGGCAATTTTGACGACGAATCTGTTAGAATCATTAGACCAAGCGTTTCTGCGTCGGATTAATTTTTCGGTTAAATTTCCGTTTCCTGATGCTGAAGCGCGAGCCGAGATTTGGCAGCACATTTTTCCCGAAGAGACGCCGACGAAAAGGTTAGATATGAAAAAGTTGGGTAAGGTGAATATGGCGGGTGGAAATATCCGCAATATTGCCCTAAATGCAGCGTTTTTAGCTGCTGATGCGGGAGAACCTGTGATGATGAAACATATTTTACAAGCGACGAAAAGTGAATCTCTTAAGTTGGGGAGAATTTTGACCGATGTAGAAATCAGTGGCTGGGTTTGATGGTATCTAAAGAGGCAGAGAAACCCCATGCAAGAGGAGGCGATTGAAATCGCTGCTACACAAACCAAGTCCGCCTGCGCGGACTAGATTGCGGACTAGATTAGGGTCTGCTGAATAAGTGGTGAGGTGAGGGGGAGATGGGGAAGATGGGGGAGATGAGGGAGATGCTGCTTCCCGTGCAAAAGTGCTTTCGTTTTTGACCGAAGAGGCATTAAAGCCTTGCACTTATTGGGTCAAAAAATGGCTTTCCACCCTTGTGTGGTATACCATCTACATTCATGCAGCAAGCCCTAGATTATAAAGGGGTGGCTAACCCGAATTGGGTATGAAACGTCAGGTAAGGATGTAAGGTAGAAGGACATGATAGTATATCCTGTAGTATCGGACACCCCGCCAGATGTAGGAGAACACGATAGTATAGAAACCTACAATAGGCATGACTTTAGGGGTTGACAATCAAGCATTTTATGGCACTAAAGTGCCTACTACGAACAGGTCTATTCAGGAAATTTTTGTTCAGATGAGGCTAGGGCTTTAATCGTCTCTATTCCCCATTCAGTTAAGGGCTGATTGAGGGTGAGTAAATAGTCCCATCCTTGGCGATACATGAGCAGTAATTCAGCCAGGTTTTGTTTGTCTTTTTCGTCCCCAGCCGCTTGTCGTAAAATTTCTGCTAATAATTCGGGCGAATTTAAGTTTAATGTAGTATCTTTTAGGTTAACTTCAGTCAGGTTAGCTCCACTGAAATTAGTGTCCTGCAAATTAGCACCATTCATATCTGCCCCAGTCAAATTAGCGCCGACTAAACGCGCATGACTTAAGTCTGCTTCACTCAAATTCGCCTCAGTTAAATTTGTCAGGCTCAACTCACTCCAACTGAGGTTGGCTTTATATAAATTGGTCTGACTCAAATCAGCGTTAATCAAGTTGGCATTGCTCAGGTTTGCTCCGACTATGGTAATGCCAGTTAATTGAGCGTTGATTAATTGAGCGCCGATGAGTTTTGCACCGCTGAGATTGGCGTTAATTAAGTTGGCTTCTATCAGGATGGCATCGGTTAAATTGGTGGCAACTAAGATAGCGCCACTAAGGTTAGCATTCAGGAATAGGGTTTGACTCAAGTTTGAGCCAAATAAAACTGTGTTGCTCAAATCAGCATGACTGAAGTTCGCCTCTTGGAGTCTTTCAGCAATGAGTGTTGCACCTTGTAACTTAATCCCCGAAAAGTTGCGTTGATTTTGGCTATATTGCTGAAGCAGTTGGTTCTCTTGTTCCATTGTTAGTAATGAGTTATGACTTATAAGCCCTCACCCTCAGCCCCTCTCCATCCCCCCTAGCCCCCCTTTGAAAGGGGGGAATGAAGGGAGAGGGGAGCAAGAGAGGCTAATCCATCAAATTAGGTGTGCCATGGGACTTCTATTTATGCAATCTGCAAGGCGATTTTTCCAGTGGTTGATCCTGATTCTATAGCTTGATGAGCGCTAACGGCGTCGGGGAGGAGAAAGGTTTGAGAGAGGTGAATGTTCAGTTTGCCTTCATCTATCCATTGGGCGCATTGTTCGAGAATCTGGGTTTGGTGTTCCTGGGCGGCTACTAATCCTTGGAGTGCTGGTGTTAGCATGAGTTCTAGGCTAATCCGCAGATTTCGCGATCGCGCCGTTTTCAATTTCCCGATACTATAGTCAGGTTCGAGAATGGTGACCAAATCCCCGTAGACTTTCACGGCGGGAACGGTGTCGTAAAAGGTTTGACCGCCAACAGTATCAAAGGCGACATCTACACCCTTTCCCTCTGTCCAATCTAATGCAGCTTGGGCAAAGTCGGTTTGTTTGTAAAGAATAGGTTCGTCTGCGCCTAATTGACGCACTAATCGGGCTTTTTCCTGGGAACTCACCGTTGTACACACATTAGCCCCTTTGATTTTGGCAAGCTGAATGGCAACATGTCCCACACCACCAGCACCACCATGAATCAGCGCCGTTTGTCCGGCTTCTAAGCGCCCTCGGTCATATAAGGCTTCCCAGGCGGTAATTAGCACTAACGGTGCGGCGGCGGCTTCTGTAAAGGATAAGGATTTGGGTTTTCGGGCGACCCAACGTTCATCCACAACCGTAAGTTCGGCATAATTTCCTGTACCCGATTTGCCTAATCCGCCCGCACAGAAATACACCTCATCACCAACCTGAAATCGGCTAACAGCAGACCCCACGGCTTCCACGACACCCGCCCCATCACAGCCTAAAATCGCAGGCATTTCGTCGGGATAGAATGTGCCACGGCTTCGCAGTTTGGTATCGATGGGGTTAACCCCTGCGGCTTGGAGTCGTACTAATATGTCTCTATCGGTTTGCAGTTTCGGTTCGGGTACGTCCTGCAATTGCAGCACTTCTGGTTTACCCGGAGTAGTCATGACTACGGCTTTCATTCCTTTGTCCTTTGTCATTCGTCCTTTGTTATTTGTCCGTTGTCATTTGTCCTTTGTCAAGGAATAGGGAATTTTTTCTAAAAACGGTAACATATAGATACAAAATATCCCCTCTGATGCCTGATAATTTATCTGACTTTTCACGGGAAGTCTAGAAACTATTGTAGAGACGCGCCATGGCGCGTCTGGGCGGGTTTAGTTACATCAGGTTGCAACCGAAAAGATAGTGGTGAAACCCGCCCCTACAGAATTCACACTCACTTTGCGTCACATACCGTGAAAGGTCAGGATAACTGATGACTTCCGCCTAGCGTTACTAGCTATTTATACTTAATTCTCGGATCAACTAGCGCATAGGAAATATCAACAACAAGATTAACCAATACAAAGATAATCGAGACAACAACGACGCCACCCTGTACAACAGGATAGTCTCGTGCCAAAATTCCTTCGTAAATCCAGGAACCAATTCCGGGCCACGAGAAGATGGTTTCGGTTAAAATCGCACCGCCTAAGAGTGTACCAAACTGCAAACCAATTATCGTCACCACAGGCAATAGAGCATTTTTTAATCCATGGCGAAGAATCACCCAATGTTCGGGAATACCTTTTGCCCTCGCTGTGCGAATATAGTCCTGGGAGAGAACCTCTAACAGAGAAGAACGAGTAATTCGCGCTAAAATGGCTAAGGGAATTGTGCCGAGGGTTAGAGCAGGTAAAATGAGGTGAGCGAGAACATCTTGCAATAGGTTGATGTCTAATTTGAAAATTGCATCTAAGATGTAAAATCCGGTAATCGGTTGAAAGCTTAATCCCGCTTCAATACTAATCCGTCCACTGGGGGGGAACCAGTTCAAGGTAACGGCAAACAGATAAATTAAGAGCAATCCCAGCCAATACACGGGCATGGAAACCCCCAGTAATGAGCCAATCATGGTTAGGTTATCGGCGGGACGATTCTTATAAACCGCCGCTAAAACTCCAGCCGGGATTCCCAAAATTACGGCAACTATCATGGCGGCTAGGGATAATTCAAATGTGGCGGGAAAGCGGGTTTTAATTTCATCAATAATCGGAATACCGCTGATAATGCTGGTGCCGAAGTCGAGATGGAGTAGATTCTTGATAAAAGTGAGGTATTGCAGGGGGAGGGGTTGATTTAAACCCAGTTGTTCCCGTAACGCTTCTACCTGTTCAGGAGTCGCCCGTTCTCCTAGCAGAACCGTTGCGGGGTCACCGGGGATTAGGTGAAGGAAGAGGAAGACTAACAGGGTAATACCGAGGAGAACAGGTAACAGGTTGAGTAGACGCTTGATGATATAGTGAGTCATCTTCGGGTTTAACGTTTTTCACCTCAATTCTTTATCCTATAATGGTTTTTACGGTTAAAATGGGCGCACGTCGGTGCGCCCCTACTGGCTTGACACAGCTAAAATTGTGGAATAAATTTTATCATTGAATCGGGCGCAAGTCTTTGCGCCCCTACAGTTTCCGGGCGTAATTCTAATTCATCAAATAAGGTGTGCCACGCCACTACGTCATTTGTATGTTGTAGGTTGGGTTTCGACTTCGCTCAACCCAACGGAATCTAGTGCCAAAAAAGTAGGCACTTGTAGAGACGTTGCATGCAACGTCTCTACCCTAAGATGCGTCCTAACCGCTAGGGCGATTGCTATAAGCTAGAACTGGGGCATTTTCGACTGACGATTCTGATAGTGTTTTTCACATAACCAAAGGTAGTCTCCGGTATACGTCGGTAGTCGCTTAAGTCCCAACCGTTGATGATGGGGGTCTTCCTCATTTAAGAAAGAATGTAACGCCAATATTCCCGAACGTTCCGCTTGAGTAAGTAAGCCATCTCGCATCCCGACGGTTCCATCAATCAGGAGTTTGTTATCGCTGAGAATCGTATTGGTTAACTCCTTCATTATCTCCAATTGATATTGAATATTACTAACTTTCATAAACTCTTCGCCAAAAAACATATTCGCGACGGGTGCGGTAATCGGAGTTAAGGTTTTTAACACCCCCGCAATTAAATTAGCGTAGGGAGCAACTTTTTCTACCCATTCACGCGGCGCTTTAAAGTCATAAACTCCTTTATCGATATCATGGACAGGATGCTGACAATTCGGTTCCTCACACCACAAATGCAGCCGATACTTTTTACTCGTCAACCGTCGCCAGTTCCCTTCCCTCGGTTCCAGGGTAAACAGTCGCGGTCCCCGTTTGGATTCGCTGGCTACAGCTTGCATAATCCCCATCACATAGTTGGCGATGCGGCTTTCAAATTCCTGGAGATTCTGCTGAATTTCCGCCAACCCACGCTCAACTTTAACTTCAATGCGACTCAATTGTTCTCTCGTATCTTCCTCTTCCAAACCGAAGAGTAAATCAACAATTTTGTGGCGGGTGCGACAAAACTGACAGCGATAGTGAGTATCCCCTTCCTCCAGAAACTGGCGTAATGCACCAATTTCAAACCGTCCCATACAGGCTTTTCCCTGATTCTTAGTGGGACAAGGAACGGCAAAATAATAACGACCCTCCAATCCGGGCCACGTATCCGAAATCAGCTTTTGTAGCGTTTGCTGGAGTATATTGGTAAAGTATTCGGGCCACACCGCCTCAGTATACAGATGAAGTTCTCTGTCTCGCAATTCCAGCATCGCCTCACCATGGGTTTTATTCCGCAGGAACATCCCCTTTTGCCAGTGTAATCGATGGGTTTTCCCATCCGGTTCATGGCGTTGATAGATATAGTCATGAGTGCGAACAATCATCCAGGGAATTAGTCCCGGTGGCGATTCTTCCATCACACAAACGGTAGCAATTCGCCGCCGATTGTTCGCGGGTTCTTCCTCCGGTAGCCAGGGGAGATTGGGACGAATTTGGGGTACGTGTTGCGCGACTAAACTGGCGGTTCCATCTTCCAAACGGTAGGACACATCGTATTTTTCCATCAGTCGCAGGAAGAAGGGATACAACTCTGAGGGGTAGCGCGTTTTACCATCGGCTGGATTTTCCCACCATACCTCTAGTAAGCGGTTATCCGATAAGATACCATCCATTTCTTGAGTTGTGCGGTCTTCTAGAACAAAACCAATAGCTTTAGTTAACCATTCCGGCTGTAATACCACATCATCTTGTAACCGTTCATCCTCACTGTAGTAAACGATATACCCTAAATCATGCATCAAGTCAGCCAAGGTTTTTGTGGCAATATCATTTAGACCATGAGCCGAGCAAACTGTGGTAAATTCAGTGTAGGAAATCCGAGGTTTATTAATTGCTAATAGTTCATCCCGTGACTCTCGCCATGCTTTATTGAGTACCACTCCCATTTGGTCAAAATCTTGCGCGGTTTCAGCAATGATTTGTTTGAGTTGGGCAATACCCACTTTTTCCCCAGTAGCGGGGTCATCGACTAAACTATCGACTTCATGAAAGCCAACAATCATGTCACCAAAATCACGTTTGAGGACTGGTTTATCGATGCGGGCAATATGTTGACCGGATTGGCAATAAGTAGAAATAATAATCACACGAACTTCATCGCCAACTCGCAACCGTAGCAGTTTTAGCCAGTCTTCTACTTGGCATTGCTGCACACCTCGGCGTGGTTCCCAAACGAGTAAGTAGACGGAACGTTTACTGAAGAAAAATTGGTGCGTGACGCGATAGACTTCCTGACCGCCAAAGTCCCAAGCATTCAGTTTAATTTCAACGTTTTCTTTTTGAGGATGGGGTAGATGGAGCGCTTGAATGGCAATATCAACTCCATGAGTGGTTGCTTCATTGTTTTGAGGGTCTTTACCTGTTAGTGCTTTCAGGAGGGTGGTTTTTCCTACTCCGCCTTCACCGACTAAAACTAATTTGGCTTCGTAAAATTCTTCACGTTGGTCGGGTTCTTGTATACTTCTTAAATAGGCTTTTAGTTCGTCTAGTCCGCTTTGATAGGCACTTTTTACGACAGGGTTAAGAGGATTATTGTCTAAATTCAGCTTTTGAAGGTTAGCTAATTGACCGATGCATTCCGGTATCTCTGTTATTTAATTTTTTCCTAAATTAAGCACTCCTAGGTTAGTTAATTGACCGATGCATTCCGGTATCTCTGTTATTTGATTTTTTCCTAAATACAGCCCTTGCAGGTTAGTTAATTGACCGATGCATTCCGGTATCTCTGTTATTTGATTTCTATCTAAAAATAGCACGTTAAGGTCAGTTAATTGACCGATACATTCCGGTATCTCTGTTATTTGATTTTCTCCTAAAAACAGCCCTTTAAGGTTAGTCAATTTACCGATACATTCCGGTATCTCTGTGATACCTTTACCCGATAAATTCAGATTTGTTACTCCTTCACGGGCTGCCTTCTCGATAATTTCGAGTAATTCTGCTCTATCCGTCATTCTATCTCGTCCTCACTCAAAGCCACCCGAACAGGATTATGGCATCTCTTAACTTGGCACAACTCAAGCTAGTCTCTCGCAGCTTTCCACCTCTACCACCTTAACCGATAAATTCCGCAATGGGAATCTTCCCCGTTACCCGCCTTCGAGTCTTCCCCAGCAGCGATGAGATCCCATTACCGAGTAACCTATTCGGTTCATCGGCATCTAGAAAACCTCTCTCCAAACCTCTCTCCTACAAGGAGAGAGGCTTTGAATTGTCCTCCTTCCGTGCCAAAAAACGAAGCATCCTTTTATTTTCTCAAATAGGCTCCATCGTTGTAGTGTCTATAGGCTTAAGGTGATCCTTTACCCAAGGACCCATGTTATCTTCTGTTAAAATATCTGCACCAAGCTTAGAATACATCGAAGTTACTTTTTGATAATTTCGCTCAAGTTTATTATGGGCAGGATATTTTGGGTTAGGTGGTAATGTCACAACAGCTAAAGGGAAATCAGGGTAACATTTTTTTACATCAGAAATTTTCCAAGAAATTGAATCTTGAAGCGTTTCCTTGACTTGAACTTTAAATGAAATTCCTTGAGCGGCAAAATAAGGTTGTCCATTCGCAACGACAACATCAAATTTATGTTTGGTACGATAACCCGACAAGGGATAATTGCTTTTAACTAAGTCTTTGGCTGCATCTCCAAGAACATTCTTAATTTTACTCCTAGTCATTTGAACGGCAAAAGCGCGATCGCGCGGCTTTGGCTTCTCCGGTGGCTCAAGTAAACAGGTATCAGCAATATCTGCTAAAAGGCTGTCTACATCGTCTAGAGAACCACGCGGTTCAGTTAACTGAATGCTATTAAACCAATTCTGAGCGACTCTGATTAAACGTTCCTGCTTGGGAGTCTCATTCGGCGAATCCCCCGGAAACAATAATCCATCAGCAGCCGCATCTTCCATGCGACTAGCGAAATCTTTGAGGAAATGAATATCTTCCATTCCAAAGCGTTTTACCCGTTCCCAATGGCTTAAAAACCGAACACACACCCGATCATTATCAAAGGCAAGCACACCAATATTGATCCGCTCATCAGCAATCGGATTGGGAACGTATTGGACGATACTGTATCGACTAACCATTGCTCTTGCCTTGTATTCAGAGGATTCACAGAAGTTCGAGTAACTCTTATTGTCTTCTAGTTAAGTATTCCACCATAGTGATCCGTTCTTCCATTGTAAGCTGCCATTCCTGCGGAGGGACTGCCACCACGCGAATACTATTATCTTCAGTTATCCGCTCTAGCTTTTCGAGTGCTTTTTGGAGTTTGGACTTTAGACTAATCAGAGCCAATCATACCTAGGCGATCGCACTTCTTTTGATACCCACTATTCACTAGATCCCACTTGGCTATTTCTTTCTCCTTCGCTACTGACATTTCCTTCCCCTTGACTCAATGTCGTTTCGCCTCATTTTGTCAAGTTCTAATAACTTAAACTATTCTTTACTCCAGAACGGTTTAATTTTTTCAATCAGAGTCTCGTCTCAACAAAACGTCATAATTGCTCGTTTTTTACCTCTTTTTGGGAAAACGCTACGATTTTTCAGGGGTTACAGCGATTGTGAGAGGTTTGTGCGGTTTTCAGGTATACTATCTATGGTGGGTTTTTTGTGGGCAAAATTAATTTTGACACAGCTAAATCCCTTGAATATTCGTAAAACTTTGTATAATTTATAATTTTCGTCTCACCCCTTATGTCTGGTTGGATGCATGTATTTTTTTTAAGTTTCGATAAAAATTATGACTGAGTATTGACAAAAACACAGATGACACAGAAGGGATGATGCAGACAGAAGCCTGAATAGTGAGGAACACAGATTGACACGGAGAACTAAATAATTTCCTCAAAATTTTAATCATCTTTTCGTTCAAGTCAATTTACAAGATTAATAGGGATTGAGTTAATTAAGGGTTTGTGGTCAACGCTCTACTTTTAATGGCGCTAAAGCGCAACTACAAGCGCAACTACAAGCGCAACTACAAGCGCAACTATAAACCTTGGCTTATTGTCTCAAAGGGTTCTGAACCTAGGGGACTGGGTGTCCATCCGGTAACGGTTTTGCGTTTGGCTAATAAGGGTTGGGAGTGAACGATGGGTAATCGGATGGCTTCTTGGGCTAAAATTTCATCCACTTGGGCATAGATTTGAGTCCGTTCTGCTTGATCTGTTGTCGCCCTTCCCTGTTCTAAAAGCTGGAGAAGTTCCTCGTTTTTCCAGCCGCCTAAATCTTCGGTTGCGCCGGGACCAAAATGGGCATAGTAAAAGTTATCTGGATCACCATAATCCCCTGTCCATCCCAACATAAAGGATTGAAATCCTGGTGATTTTCGCCGATCCTCTAAATAGGCTGCCCAATCTTTAGTTTGTAAGTTGACGTTAATGCCGATCGCACTTAATTCGGCGGCTATCGCTTCGGCGATGGGTTTGGGTGTGGGAAAATAGGGACGACTGACGGGCATATACCACAAATCTAGGTCAAAGCCATCAGGATACCCTGCATCAGCAATCAGTTGTTTGGCTTGTTGGGGATTGTAGGGATAATTGATAATTTGCTCAGACTGATACTCGGAGAGAGATGGCGGGGTAAAATGGTTATCATGTTCACCCAATTCTCCCCAAAAGGCGGGGACGATTTCTGAGGTGTTAATGGCTTGCGCGATCGCACGACGGACTTCTACCTTAGAAAGGGGTTCATAGCTGGGATTTAGCGCTAGATAGCCAACATTAAACGAGGGACGAAATACAGCGTCTAGGTTGGCATCATTTTCGATTTCTGGGAGTTGATCGGGGGATAAATCCACCGTAAAATTAATCGTACCCGCCTGTAATTGAGCTAACCGTGCCGAGGGATCAGTAATGAAGCGAATCACCAACTGATCAGACTTCGGTAACTCCGGTTTCCAATAGTTCGGATTCTTGTCCAGAACAATGCGATCGCCAGTCCGCCATTCTTTAAATATAAATGGTCCCGTACCCACTGCCAAGGATGCCGGAGTGCCATACTCCGCCCCCGCTTGTTTAATCGCATCGGGACTCGCCATCCCAAAATAACTCGAAGATATCGCCGCCGGAAATGCGGCAAAGGGTTGCTGAAGGATAAACTCAATGGTATTATCATCCGCGACAACAATATCTTGCAAAATCGAGTCCGGACTTCCCTTATATCCGCCAAACAAATTCGCCCAAATCTCGTAATTTTTCCCTGCATCCCGATAGCCAAACTCACTATCAGGATTCCACCAGCGCTCTACATTAAACCTTACCGCTTCGGCATTAAAATCGCTACCATCATGAAATTGAACATCATCGCGTAGCTTAAATGTCCAGGTTTTCCCATCCTCAGATACTGTCCACTCCGTCGCCAATCCCGGTTCTAACTCAGTGGTTCCCGGTTTAATACTCAGCAAGGTATTATAGATTTGATGCTGCACGACAAGAGAATTGCCGTCAGTAATATTTCCCGGTTCCAGATTCACCGGTTGTCCACCGGAACCATAAACCAGCGTATCCGCCGGAATCGCGGAACTCTCGCTAGTTTGGGGAGACTGAGTATCACAATTCGCCAGCCCTAACGCCAAAGCCAAGCCAATAATAACCAACAGAATAGACCGAATCAGCGATCGTTTAGGCGATGCGATCGCACTTTGCATTTCAGAGGACACAGCAAGACCCATAAACTCTCATCAAATCTTACCTTATGTTTGTTCGTAGTAAGGGCTTTAGCCCTAGATCCGATGAGGTTGTTTGGGGTCAACTGGCGTGATCCAACTCAAGTCGTGGAATAAATATTACATTATTTTAGGCGCACGTCAATCATCCGTGTCAACTTAAGGTGAAAATAAGAACAGGTAGAGCTTTTCACCCTCATCCCCGAACCCCTTCTCCCATCCCCCTCGTTCCCCCCTACGAAGAGGGGGGATGACAGAGGATGCTTCGCTTTTGTTTCCTTGGAGAAGGGGAATTGGAACAATTAATGAAGAAAAATGTAGGTGGCTACGCCTGCAATATAACACCTTTCTTGCTCCTATCTTGCTCCCCTCTCCCAAGCTTGGGAGAGGGGCTGGGGGTGAGGGCTTTCTAGCTTAAGTTAATACCAATCACGTCAATGCGCCCCTACACATCTTGAACCAACTCAGCCGATGGAGTCACCTCCATATTCCGATCCTTTCTCGCCTTTCTTATCTCAAACAAAGCCTCTTTAATCACAACAGCCGTTGGTACCGCCACAATCACCCCCAATAATCCCCCCACTCGAACACCAATTAACAGAGAAATAAACACCCAAAACGGATTTAATCCCGTAACACGACCAAAAATTCTCGGCGCTAATAAATTTTCCACAAGTTGCTGAAAAACCACCGCCACCGCTAATACCTGAACCCCCAAACCAATATCTCGCAATGCCACAAGTAGCGTCACTAAAGCTATCCCCACAGAACCGCCAAAGGGAACCAGTGCCATAACTCCAATCGTAAACCCAAATAACAACCCAAACGGAACCTTGAGTAAGACAAATAGCGAAATTAACCCCGACGCCATACAAGTGGCAATAATAATCTGTCCGATAAAGTAGTTTTGGAAGCTTAAGCGTAGAGTATTCGACGCCGACTTCTGGAGTTTCGTGGGTAACCATTCAATTAAACTACGCCAGACTTCCCGACCATGCTGGAGTAAATAAAATGTAGAAATAATGGTTAATAATACATCCAGAACCTTGGTTACCGTAAACACCGCTAAATTTAAAGTTATGTTCAAGGTTTGAGAGGCAATAACTTGCAGTTGTCCCTTCAGTCTGTCATTAATTTGAATAATTAAACCATCCAGGCTAATCGGTAAACCTAAATCTTCCAGCCTGTGATCCAGCATGATAAGCTGACGCCGCCCGGAATCGAACCATTCGGGTAAACGACTCACCAATTGTTGGGCTTGAGTAAGAACTAGGGGAAATAAAGTTACACCAATCGCGAACAACAGCAATAGGGCGACTAAAAATACAAATAACGCGGCTAATCCTCGTTTAATGCCCAGAGTTTCTAACCAGCTTACCGGATAGTTCAACAAGAAGGCTAACAGCGAAGCCACTAATATTGTGACCAGTAGGGATTGGAAATAGGCGAAAATTTCCGAAAATGCCCATACATTCAACACCGCCAAGGGTGCAGCCAAGGCGATGACTAATAACCGGGATGGGGGAGTGAGGGACTCCCACCAGCGCATTAATCTGTTTTTGGGTGTGGATGACCCGGAATTGACCATCTAAGTAGGTGGGGACAATTGAAGTTAACGGTAGTGATCGTCATTTGTCATTTGTCATTTGTCATACTCGCGCAAGCGAGAAGCAAGCTACGTCCTTTGTAAGGGGTTGAGAATTATTTACCTAACTTAACATGGTTGGGTTTATTTCCACCAACCTACTTATTTCCACGGAGAAGTAATAGTCGTGAACGATTTCTCACTGATCCTAACCAAGAATTATAGGTTGGCAGGAACTCAAAATTTGCTGTAGATTAACCACATCACCAATAACCGCGATCGCAGGGGCTTCAAATCCAGTGGTGTCCACTTGCTGCACAATGGTGTCCAGAGTACCAATCAAGTAGTCTTGCTGCGGTGTCGTTCCCCAGCGAATTAAAGCCACCGGGGTGTCTGGAGAACGTCCCGCCGCGATAACTTGCGCCACGATATTGCCCAGATTATGCACCCCCATATAGATTACAATCGTTTCACTTCCCTGTGCGATCGCCTGCCAATTAACTTCAGGGCGATACTTACCCACGGCTTCGTGACCAGTGACAAAGGTCACGGATGAACTATACTGGCGATGGGTTAGGGGAATTCCTATGTATGCAGGCGCAGCAATCCCAGAGGTGATACCCGGAACAACTTCCACCGATACACCCGCCCGGATTAAATCCTCCATTTCTTCACCGCCGCGCCCAAAAACAAAGGGATCACCCCCTTTAAGACGCACGACAACGGCATTTGTTTTGGCTTTTTCAATCAGTAACTGTGTGGTTTGTTCCTGGGGTAATGAATGACGCCCCCGCCGTTTTCCACCATTAATTTTTTCTGCCTTGGGGTTAATCATTGCCAAAATCGGCGCACTGACTAAAGCGTCGTAAATTACCACATCGGCATGTTCTAACAATGTTTTACCTTTGAGGGTAAATAATCCGGGATCTCCGGGTCCCGCGCCGACTAAATAGACTTTACCAAGATAGTTGGGTTGATTCATAATCATTCAATAAAACCATTCATTTCAATTAATTTATAGTCCATCCCCTCAAATGTCACACTCATTTAGATTGATTAATAGCACTAACTTAAGGGGTAAGAATCGAGCTTACTCGGTCAGTCATTGAACCCGTTTCAACGGGTTTTAGCTTTGAGCCGGAACTTGAGTTCCAGCAAAAATGCGGCGAGGGTCCCACGCTTGTACCGATAGGTCAAGCCCTGGAGGAATCGCCGCCAACAAATGAAAAGGCGAAGCCATCCGCTTTATGAATAGTGTTGAGATATTTGCAATGAGTATCAAATTGTTTACCTCCATTTTTTGGATACAATGCGAAACTTGGCTTGGTTCTAATGGCTATA
>NZ_JAVJQN010000215.1:0-13445 GCF_040218245.1 Coleofasciculus sp. E1-EBD-02
AACCGATTTACCCAAGTTAGAGTAGTGTCTACCCGATGTTGGAGACTAGTGCAGCGCTGCGGAAATACTTGAGCAGCTTCGTAAATACGATGAAGCTGGGGGAGCTGGGGAAGCTGAGGGAGCTGGGGGAGATATTAGCTGTTCAGTTATTTCTGCCTTCTTGCACTAGGAGCCAACCAACCGATGGGACGTTTGCGGTTGAATCGAGGCTTGCGGTATCGAGTCTTTCGGTTTCGGCGTCCCCGGCGAATAGCACGACGACTTTCTAGAGTTGCCTTTATTGCGGGCCCTCGGTGGGTTAACTCAGCCCCAAATAAAACTCGACTTCCTTCTAAGATGGCTAGTCCAGTTACTTTTGAACCGGGGTCAATTTTCAATCGATGTTCTCTGTTCACAGGATTTTTCACCTCCTGTTTCATAATGATGGTAAAAGGGTATCGCTTCCACACGGCTGCCTTACCACAAGAAAGTAGCTTTCTGGCTTTGGCGGGGTGGCAAGGAGAGAGTGGTTCCTTGTTTTGGTTGATTACGAAAACTCGCATAATACGAAAACTCCTGTTTCCAGGGTAAATTGTGCCTCGTCAATGTTATTAAGGCTTGTTGTGCCTAGGTCACTGGGCTATACCTAAATCACCTGTTTAAACCTAAACGGCTTTTAGACTATAAGCTGGCAAGCACTTATAGATTCCATGACCCTGATAACGTAGCGTTTGCTGAGACTGGCTATCCATAACTGGAATGGTTGTGTTATCCACAGTTGTCCAGTGTTAGGCGGATAGCTTGCGTCATTGCCTATGCTAAGGTCTAAATATAGCACTACGCACTAAGGTTAGGACATATCAAGAAAAATTCAAATCGTTCAATCCCTTGTCAGCTAAGCTTCTGTCTTCACTATTGCCCATTGCCTATTGCCTATTCCCTGGCGCGTAGCGCTATATATGCTGGATTAAAGCTCATGACTGCATCAACTAAAAAGATTCTTCAGACCTTTGATCAGTTGCCTGATTCAGAACAGCTTGAGATTGCCGTAGAAATCTTGAAGCGGCTTGTCCATTTTGACTTTCCACCATTGACAGATGAAGATTTTGTATTCAATGCTGAAGAGTTATTCTTGACACTAGACCAACAAGAAGCCGATTATGAGTAGTCCTGATCGTGGCGAAGTCTGGCTTGTCGATCTGGGCTATGTGGCAAAAGTTAGACCATGCTTAGTAGTCAGTATACCTACTCTCAACCAAGATCGTGCGCTAGTTACTCTAGTACCTCACACTACAAGTCCAAGAGGTTCCCGTTTTGAGGTAAATATCAAAGCCAGATTCCTAAAACCAGGAGTCTTTGATGTCTAGAGCATTATCACAATTCCTCATGTTAAGCTACTGAGAAAACTGGGTGAATTAAACTCAGAGCAGTTAGGACAAGTCGAAGATGCTTTGCTATTCTGGCTAGGGTTTGAGAAAAAAACTTCTGATGATGAAGCATAATTATGATTAGCGCTAACGCCAGTTTTAGATAAAAATAAACTAATAAGCATTGTAGGTGGAATGGTACTGAATTAAGGCTGGTGGGCATTGCCCACCCTACTTAATTATTGTTAATAGCTACAATGGTGTTGTATAGTTTTCCCGTTAACCGTTATTTCGGTGTGAGGAACGTGGATAAATGAAATCAACGCTCGTGTGGAAAACACTGCAACTCAGTTCCGCCCTACTTGGACTCTCCCTATTTGTTGCTAACAATGCTGATGCAGAGATTCCTAACCCAACAGCAAGCACTCGCGAATCTACAGTAGAACTTAATCACCAGTTATCTGAAACGTCAGTAGAAATTGATTCTATTCAAATCGCTTCCGATGTTAGTCCAGCCTTAAGTCCGACCGATACTACTGCTGATTCTAATCGGGAACTCTTAGAACAAATCCAACGCTACAGTGGTGAAAATGGAGTCGAATCCCTCGACCAAGTAACCAGTGTCGGTCAACTGCGAGATGTGTCTCCGGGGGATTGGGCGTATGAAGCGCTGCGAAGTTTAGTAGAACGCTACGGTTGTATTGCTGGGTATCCAGATGGCACCTATCGGGGTAATCGCGCCCTAACTCGTTACGAGTTTGCGGCGGGTTTAAATGCCTGTTTAAACCAAATTGAACGTTTGATTGGCACGGGTGATTTTGATGAAACTGAGTTAGAAACCCTGCGGCGGTTAATTCAGGAATTTGAAGCGGAATTGGCAACCTTAGGCGCACGGGTAGATAACCTGGAAGGGCGCGTGGCGTTCTTAGAAGACAATCAGTTCTCTACTACCACCAAACTGAAAGGGGAAGTGATTTTTAACTTGGGTGGTGCATTTAGTGATGAAGACTTAAGGATTGATGGTGAAGACGCTGATGGTGATGGTAACGTTGATGAGTTTGGTGATCACCTCACATTTAGTCACCGGACTCGTTTAAACTTTGACACCAGTTTCATGGGAGAAGACCGGCTGAGAGTTCGCTTACAAGCAGGCAATATTCCCGAATTCGATGAGGCGACTGGCACAGAAATGGCTCGTTTGGGATTTGGCGCGGCAACAGATAACGATATCGTCATCGATGACTTGATCTATGAATTTCCATTAGGCGATAAAATCATGATTGCCATTGGTGCTAATGACTTTGATTTTAATGAAATAGCTAATGTACATAATCCCTATCTAGAAAGTAGCGGCACAGGAGCATTAAATCGCTTTTATCGCCGCAATCCTTTGGTCTTCCGGAATAATGCTGAACAAGGCGTAGGCGCTAATATTATATTCAGTGATTCCCTGAGTTTAGATGTGGCGTATGTGACGGGTGAAAGTGAGAGTCCAGCCGATAAGGATGGAGTATTCAATGGTGATTTTACTGCTATTTCTCAGTTAAATCTAGCCTTAGGAGACACATTAGATTTAGGCTTTGCTTTTGGCTATTCTTACTATCCCGGTGAAGATGTCAACCTTTCTGGTAGTACGGGGAGTCCACGGGCAAAAGAACCCTTTGGCGAAATTGCGACTTCCGCCTTGCGCTTTGGCATCCAAGGAAACTGGCGAGTTACGCCGACAATAAACCTAGTGGGTTGGGGTGGTTACATTGATGCAGAAGCTGAAGCGGGTGGCAGAGAAGGAGATGATGCTGACCTATGGACGTGGATGGCAAGTGTATCTTTCCTGGACTTAGGGAAAGAGGGTGCTATTTTTTCAGTGGCTGGAGGAATGCCACCCAAACTAACGGATGTTGATGGTGGTGATGAGGATGATGATACCTCTTATTTAATCGAGGCGCAGTACAAATATCCGATTACCGATAATATCCTAATTACACCGGGAGCTTATGTAATTTTAAATCCCAATCACGATGATGGGAATGATGACATTTGGGTCGGCACAATTCGCACGACGTTTAGTTTCTAATCATAGCTGTAGAGACGTTGCATGCAACGTCTCTACAGGAGGATTTTTATGAAGTACCTATCCCTGTTCCCTGTTCCCTGTTCCCTGATCAATGACCTACCTGACCGCCATATCCTTAATAAACCATTGACCCTCCTGACGCACCAACTCATACTGAACCCGCAAATTATCATCGTATGAAAGTGCCTGATTAATCTCACCATTTTGATAGAAACGGGCTTCTTCTTTAACCGCTGCTTCTACCCTCGCTTGCTCAGGATTAGCCGGATTCGTTTGCACGGATGTTACTTTAACCTGGTGATTATACTGGGCATAAATGTTCCGTTGCTGATTCGTTTGCGCCCGCCGCTGCCAAACCGACAAAACTGGATCAACTAGAATTTGATCCAATCGATCAATTTGATAATCGGGTCCGAACACTTGCGATTTCGTCGAAAGCCAGGTTTGAATCACTTGCTGGGCGGTATCTTGGGTCAGCGGACCTCCGGGTGCGATTAACTGACTATCGGCTTCAGGAATCGGAATCGGAGGTTGAGCCAGTTCCACCATGGGCTGTTCACCCTCTAATGCTGGCGCCGAGGAACTGTGGCGGAGGTTTTGTATCCAAGCGATTAACAACCACCCGATTAATCCGATACCCACGACTCCAGCAATAACCAGCAAGATAGAGCGTCGGTTTTTAGCCCCCTTGCGGCGTTCCGGTAGTCGTTGCAGGCGTCCTGGAGCTGACTGATCCAGATGCCCGGGTTCAGAGGAGCCAGTAACCGATGTCGGTGTCGTCCGAACTCGACCAGCCGCATCTGCTTGTGATCGGGTTTTTGGTTGACGCCCTGAGTCTGGTGATTTGACAGCCGTGTTTGTGGGTGAATCCCCAGAAGAATTAATGGCTTGAGTTGTAGGTTCTGCCACCCGACTCGTTGCTGAAGTAACCCGTTGGCTTGCGGGTAACGTTGAGACACCAGATACCGAGGTGCGATCGCTCCCCCCTGCCCAACTCGCCGTCTGAGCTGCCCGATCGCGCTCTCTGCTGCTATATGAACCCACAACTGCTGGTTCGCGATCGCTCGAATGACCATTACTCCGACCTGCGGATGCGCCTGTTGTCGTGTAAGCTTTCTTCTGAGCCGTCACTGACCATTCATTATTAGCCGTTGGCGTCGATTCCGGAAGCTGCTCTAAATAGGCTTGTACCTGCTCATCGGCAAAATAGTCTTTCAACGAGGCGGTTTGTTCTGCCAAGTCGCGGAAATGGGGAAATACGGAATTTTGCAGCCAGCGTTCTCCATACAGACATAATCCCGGTAACAAATCTGGAGCGCCTTGAGACTGTTCCCGAATAAAGGCTAAGGGTTCGTATTCATGACTCAGTTCCAACGCATGACTAGCTTCTTCCGTTTGACCCAATAACAGCGCACAGACGGCTTGTTCTAAATGCACATCCTGACGCCGCCCCAAACGCATTAGCATTTGTTTCGCCCGGGCAATTAAAGCCGGTTGGCGCTGGGCAAATCCTCTCGCAATCAAGGCATAAACCGCCAGATAGGTGGCGACGGCTGAAGGGCGGCGGGCTTCTGCTTCAAACAGGGTTTGTTGTTGAGCCGCCGTTAAGTAACCCCGTAGCTGCTGAATAAACCGCAAAAAGTCATCAATACTCAGCCCCGACTGGTCATCCCCACTGCCGTCAATCCCTTGGCGCTCCTGTAGCATATCTTGCAACAGTTGTAAACCCTTACGCCGTTCGGCAATCTGTTCATCGGGTAATGCCAGCAATTCCAGAATCCGGTAGGGACGCAACTTATAGAGATCCGCTTGAATTTCGCCCCGCACCGTAGGAAATAAGCCTTCACTCAGGAGTAATTCTTGACCCGTTTCTAGGGACAAAGCGGCATTTTCGTACCGACCTTGCTGCCATTGTTCCCGCCCCAGTTCCAAACACGCCAGCGCCAAGGTCAGGAAAATATCGGGTCGCACCAGTTGCGGGTCACCTAAGTGACCTTTATCCAAACTGATGCTGTCACGACTATGCAAATACGGCTGTCCCAACTGCAAGACGAGTTCATATTCCCCAAGTTCTTGCAGAATCAGCAACGCGCCCACAAATTGTTCCTTGCTGATGTCTAGGCTGGGGTTATTGGGATCAATCGCCTCCGTAGCTGTTGTTTCATCCGTCGCCGTTGATTCCAGGGGTAAAGAAGGGCTAGATTCTGGGTTGTAGGTTTTCTCCAGAAAGCTGGCATCATAAGTTGAGCGCTGTTCCGGGTCAGAGAGAACCGCATACGCCTCATCCAGCAACTCCTTGCGAGACGCGATCGCCACTTCCGAATATTCCCGACGCGGAAGTTGGAGAGTGCGATCGCGATAGGCGACTTGAAGCTGTTCTGGTGTCGCCTGGATTGGCAATCCTAATATTCGGTAGTAATCGAGCGGAATTCGCACGTTTCACTTCCCCAGCGCTGCAACAACTGAATTCATGTATGTTAACTCATAGAATCCCCAATGTAGTAGTCATTCTACCAAGACTCGCCTATCCTAGTGGTCTGTCAACCTTAAATTGACGGGTTGAGACTGACGCGGGGACGCGGAGAGGGGGAGACGCGGAGAGGGGGAGATAAAAGTAACCCGTCAAAGTAGCTTTGACAGTCTACTAGCTGAAAAATAGTTTTGAGAACAAAATACCAGTATAGTATTGCTGCAAGGATACTCGATTCGCCATGGTTCAGGAACGGACGTTACCCAAGTTTCAAGTTCAAGACGGTCAAATCACCAGAGACGAAGGATTACTGCTTTACGAAGATATGGTTTTAGGGCGCTTGTTTGAGGACAAGTGCGCTGAGATGTATTACCGGGGCAAGATGTTTGGCTTTGTCCACCTCTATAACGGTCAAGAAGCCGTGTCCACGGGGGTGATTCGGGCAATGCGCCGGGATTATGATTACGTATGCAGCACCTATCGCGATCATGTCCATGCTTTGAGCGCAGGTGTTCCCGCACGAGAGGTGATGGCGGAGTTATTTGGCAAAGCCACTGGATGCTCTAAAGGACGCGGGGGTTCGATGCATATATTTTCAGAACCCCATCATCTTTTGGGGGGGTTTGCCTTTGTCGCGGAGGGGATTCCCGTTGCTACAGGAGCGGCATTTACGTCAAAATATCACCGTGACGCTTTGGGTGATCCGAATGCTGATCAGGTGACCGCCTGCTTTTTTGGCGATGGTGCCTGCAATAACGGTCAGTTTTTTGAATGCTTAAACATGGCAGCCTTATGGAAATTGCCGATTATTTATGTTGTGGAAAATAACAAATGGGCAATTGGCATGGCGCACGAACGAGCAACCTCCCAGCCAGAAATTTACAAAAAAGCCAGTGTTTTTGGCATGCCGGGAATTGAAGTGGATGGGATGGATGTTCTGGCAGTACACTCCGTCGCCCAAGAAGCCGTCGCCCGGGCGCGGGCGGGTGAAGGTCCGACCTTAATTGAAGCCCTTACCTATCGCTTCCGAGGTCACTCACTGGCTGATCCGGATGAACTGCGGACTTCAGAAGAGAAGGATTTTTGGCTAATTCGCGATCCGATTAAAAGGCTAGTCACCTACCTGACTGAGCAAAATCTCGCCGACGAAGAAGAACTCAAGGCGATCGACAAACGCATTCAAGAGGTTCTCAATGACGCGGTACAGTTTGCTCAAACCAGTCCAGAACCTGACAAGAGTGAATTACATCGTTACATTTTTGCCGAAGATTGAGGTATAGTATTTCAACTTGGCATCGGTAAACGCCAGAGGCAAGAGGGCTTAATTTTCACCATCTCATTAACCTCTCGCCTCGCGTTACCTGAAGTCTTGCCTTAAGACAAGGAAACGGTGATGTTCCAAACACTCGGACTTTTAACCAATCACTTCAATCGATTCGCGCTCAGAGTGAATTGGCGATCGCGCTGGAGAAGTATAACGAACCTCAGCAGACGGTTGAATTTGGTATTTGACCAGATCCGCTAAGTCCTGAAGTTGGCTAATTGCTTCAGCGCCTTCTAGTTTCATCAGTTCGCGATCGTCGCGCATTTCCGTCCAAGTGATCCCGTAATCGGAGACCAAAAAACGAATCAGGTGACTATCGCCCAGACTAACCATGAATGAGGCACTATTCATTTGATTGCCGCAGGTATAGCATGATGCCAAGTAGCCTCGGTTTTCTAGCACGATCGCCAAAGCCTGAAGATTCATGACTAAATCTCGTACAAATTGACGATGTTGCTCTGCAAGTCTTATGAACACGTTAATCCTCCAAACACCTTTCCTACGAATATTAGATTTTATACTTTACTTAAGGATTTAAGACTCTATTTTGGGAGGGGTCAGTGCAAAATATGAGCAAGCCTTGTCTTCGGCTGATTCCTCAAATTGACTAACAGAGTTAGGGATTTGAGCAATTCTAGCTTGATGATCTGGCTCCACGATTCTAGCCCACTTCAGACGAGTTGCTCTCTAGGTAGCTCAAGTCATTGGGGGCAATCCTCAAGTTATCCGATACAAATTACTAATGATTTGTATCAGCAGTCACAATGGCGAGACTAAATCGGATACCATTGCCGCCTAGTCCATCGGTGGGAATTGGCTAATTGATTTGCCACCAACCGAATGTCGGTCCAACAAAGCGCACGGTTAGCCACCAGACTACGAGTAAGCCGATGCCAATCCAAGCGCCCTTAGTCGTCAGTTTGACGAACTGCTCACCCTGACTTTTACTAATTGGGAGCCAGGGGAAGAGTCTCGCCTCTTGACCGTACTTGTCTCCAAGTGCAGTTTTACGACGTTTTGCTTCACCCATTCCTTGCATTCCTCAACTAAATGAATTCGATCTTAGCGTTATTCCTGAGATTTGGTTGGCATAAGTTTACGAAATGACAGGTAATTATGACAATTTCCCCGGGATCGGGGATCGTTAGATTAGAAATCCTGAGCAAATCGGCAACTCAACCCTACTTAAGTTAATAATTGTTTTTCATCGATAGTCTATCGGGAAACCGCCGAGAAACCCTGTACTTCAAGGCGGGAAGGGACAGGAGTGCCAGTTGAGGGGACTTGGGTTGGATTCTTTCGGTTTAAGAATGGGTTAAGGAAATTCTGGACTCTCTGTCTTTGTATAGATATTTCAAGTAAGTGAGGTACACAGACAGATCCCCGACTTCTTCAAGAAGTCGGGGATCTTGCTTAGAGACTGTACCTCAGATAGTCCTGTTCCTCTAGAAAAACTCTCGCCAGTCAAGTTATCGGACATCGAGGGAACGCGATCGGTAAAACCCGCTCTTAATTACCTGAACATAAATTTTGTTAGCTAGGTTAAGAATTGTCAAAGTCCTCAATTCCTTGTTTCTGTTTCCTGTTCCCCGTTTCCTGTTCCCCGTACCCTTTTCTCTTTCTTCAAAAGGAAACTTAGCTTTGATTAAGGAAAAAAGAGCTAATTGACAGTTGTCTCTTATTTATGGCTAGAATCGAGGGCGAGTGTGGTTTTTTTGAGGAGTTATAAAACCATGACGACTTATGGACGTTTGGGAAAAACAGCGTCTTCAGCCTTGATATTTGCTACCTTAGGTTGCTGGGTGACCAGCTTCTCTGCCGCGCAAGCAACGCCTGTTGAATCTTCAGAGCAACAGCCGACAGATTTGGCTCGGCTGACTGAAACGTCAGGAGTAGACCCAGGACTGTTTCTGTCAACTGAAACGGGACGGCTGAATTCTCCGGTTGAGACAGCTACGCCAGTAACTGAAGCAGAGATCACCACTGAACTAGCGGTATCCGCCACCAGTGAAGTCGGAATGATCACATCAATGGATTCCCTAATCGAGTCCGAAGACACCTTTGTGGAAACCCAAGTTCAAGACTTAGCCCAAGCCTTACCAGAAATGGAAGACAGCAGTGATCCCACTGTACCTGATCCTGATCCGCTGTTCGTTGATCCCCTAGAAGCGGTAGAGGAATCTGACCCGATGGGTCAAGTGACCAGTGTGTCTCAATTGAGAGATGTTTCTCCCGGAGACTGGGCGTATGAAGCACTACGGAGTCTGGTGGAACGGTATGGTTGTATTGCCGGATATCCAGATGGCACGTTTCGGGGGAATCGGGCGATGACTCGGTATGAATTTGCTGCTGGGTTGAATGCTTGTATGCAGCAAATTGAGCGATTAATTGCAGGGCGTTCCGAGTTTCCCACCGGAGATTTAGAGACTCTGCAGCGGTTGGTACTGGAGTTTGAGGCAGAAATCGCAACCCTAGGGGCACGGGTGGATAATCTAGAAGGTCGAACCGCCCTTTTGGAGGATAATCAGTTTTCGACAACAACGAAACTGTTTGGGCAAGCAATTTTTGGGGTTCAGGGGCGCAGCGAGGATAATGACTTTATCTTAGAAAATAACCAATTTACGGATCAAGACACCAATGTCACGTTAATTAACAACGTGCAGTTGAGCTTGTTTACCCAATTGAGTCCTCGCAGTCTTTTACTAACGAGTTTCCAGGCGGGTAACGGTAGCACAACTACGGCTGCAACTAGATTTGCCTTGGGTAACTATGTAAGTTTGGGCTATGAAGGAGACAATGATAATGACTTAGAGATTACTGACCTCAACTATCGTCAGTTAATCGGCAGGAATTTGGCTGTGATTGTTGGACCTGAAGGCGTTAATCCAGTTAATGTCTTTCGGGGAGTCAATCGCATTGAAAGTGCAGGTTCGGGTCCTCTGTCTCGCTTCGCCCAACGTAACCCAGTTATTAATGTAGGCAATGGCAGTGGTGGTATTGGTTTTGACTGGCAAATTGCGACTCGCCTGAGTTTGCAAGGTGTCTACTCAGCTAGCACACCAGGAGATACAGATAATGGGGGTATCTTTGGCGGAGATAGTGGAGAAACCTCTGCAGGCGCACAGTTAGTTGTCTCACCCACCGATAATATCGATGTTTCCTTCCAGTACATTAATGCCTATTCTCCTTTTGGTCGATTAGGCACTGGTGTTGGGGATGATCTGGTAGTGATTGATTTATTTGACGATAATCTCAGAGCACCAATTAACACCAATGCCTTCGGTGCTGGTTTAGAATGGCGAGTTACGCCTCGTATTACCTTTGGAGGATGGGCAGGTTATACCGATTCAGATTTTGAAAGCGGTTCAGGAGATGTGCAGACGTTTAACTGGATGGCGTTCCTGAATTTTCCTGACTTATTTGGTGAAGGTAATATGGGGGGTATTTATGTGGGTCAGCCTCCTAAAATCACGGACAGTAATGTTACAGACAGCCAAGGTATGGGTAGAAATTTTCCTGGCTTGATTAATGAAGGAGGCAACCTAGATGATGATGGTGGTCAACCGGACACGACCACCCATGTCGAAGCGTTCTATCGTTGGCAAGTAGCAGATAATATAAGTATCACACCGGGAGTGATTGTGATTTTTAATCCCTTGCATAACGACGACAACGACACAATCACGATTGGTGCAATTCGCACAACGTTTACCTTCTAGGTAGGAAAGGACATTCGGGTCAAGAGTTAGGAGTCAGTGATTTAGGACAGTGGGATTTCAAGTTTGATACGTCTCGCTGGAAAAGACTGACTCCTGGTTCCACAACTGATTACAGAAAACTCGGATAGTTGATGCTAAACGGTAGAGAGCATGGAGCGTGAAAGCCCACACTATCAAAGCTAACCCGATCAGTTGGGTTACTCTCCGAGAAGGCTTCGCCTACGTTCCTCAACCCAACCTACCAAGTTGACATGCATCTAAAGGGTATGCCAAGTCTGGATTCTAGGTTGTGTATAAAGCTTCTGTAAAGATGCGCCTGTGGGGGAACTGCACTAATTTGGAGGCGTCTTGAGAAGGAAAGGCTGAAAAAATAACCAGTAACCTGCATTGTGTAATCGACAGATACACTGACCTGGCAAAGCAGTCTTGGGGTACTTTTTCCCCTCTTCTAACCTCTACTACTTCGTGAACTGACTCTGGTCAGGATTAAATCAAGACAAGCCTAATAGTGGAGGTTGAATATCGAAGCCAGGAAAATACCTCAGTTCATTTAGTTCATTCACGGATGGAGTCTTAAAATGATTGTTAAATCACTTCGCTACATTGTTGGTTTAGGTCTAGTTGGTGGCTTGGCTGTTTTACTGTCCCCGGCAGCTGAAGCGCAAATTGAAGTCACCGGGGGTAATGTCAAAGGTGAAGCGGCATTTTTTGTGCCAACTACAGATGCCAACGGGAATGTTACCTTGTTTGACGCGACTGTTCAGCAACTCCGCATCGAAAGTCCCAATGGTGTCACTACGAATTCTCAATTTGTACCCAATGCTGCCAGTTTCACAGATAACGGCGATGGTATGCCGAATGCAGGTGACACCGGTGTGCTTCAAGGTAGACTCTCAGGTATTGCCTTTACCCAAAATGGTGGTTTGGTGACCTTTTCAGGACGGGATACGCTGTTAAACTTTACCCTCGATTCGTTTACTGAAAGCCTGAACGTGACTGGTTCGCTGATTTCACCTGAGATGGTTGGTGATGCGCCACCAGTGTTTTTGCCCGGTCTTGAAGATGTTACCGTTTCTACAAGTGGTTTTGTGGCTGCTGATGGAGAACTGCAAGTTGGTGACTTTGAAGCAGGTCTAGACAGTGGTCTGATTGACCTGCCACCAACTTTAGAGTTCCGGGGAGGTGGCAGTAGCATGCCCCCAGATTCTGATCAAAGTACTCTGGTTCGGCGGATTAAGTTTAAGTTTGAAGGGCAGGATTTAGAGGCGGGTAACTACGTATTTGATAGCACTACTGACGAAATTAGCTTTGTTGGTAACGCGAACCAGAAATTTGAGATTCAGACGGTTGGCTCTTCCGGCACAACTCAAGAGTTCAAATTTAAGATTAAAGGTGAAGGCGGTATTGTCGATGCAACTCTCTCAGATTTTGATGAGATCAAGATTGAAGGGTCAGGTATAGATGCTGACGCTGATTTAGACCGCTTCGAGATAAAAGGGAAAGACGAGGGAGAAATCTCTGGTTTTGCTTCAGTATTTAGTGCCAATGGACTCGCCTTCACTAGCACTGGCGATAGTGACAAAACCAAGTTCAAGTTCGAGCAAGAAGGCGCTAAAGTCGAAGGTGAAGCTAGGAGCGTAAGTTTTCGTGCTTTTGCTGGGGTCAGCGATATCAATGAAGTCGATACAGATTTCGACGGAGATGTTGATGATGACGACGGTATGGAGGGTGAAGGCGGCTTTGTATATGATGATTTTAGTGATGAAAGTGACCTCGATTTGGTGTGTGTGATTTGTGACAGTGCCACACTGAATGTTAGTAACATCACATTCGGCGGCAGCACCATTTCGATTGAGAATAACAACGAAATTAATTTCCGCAGTGGTGACACCCTCATCGTTTTCACCGGAGATGGTTCGGGACAATCCCAAGTTTCATCGACTGCTTCAGCTTCAGCTACCGCCTCTGCTACAGCATCAGCAAGTACTACAGTCGCAGCAGGTGCTAGCTCGGCGAATACTAACCTGATTGCTTTCTCTAATACTTCCAGCACGGCGGAAAGTCAGTACGAAATCTCCAACTCTATCCGTTTCACCAGCACCAGTGCTGCTCAAGGGCGAGTAAGAGTGAACTATACAGAGCGTGGCGGTAATCGTTATCTTGTCGCCACTCGCCGCAGTCGCGGTGTAGCTTTAGGTCGCCAAGGCTACAAGATGGTTGGTCCTAGCAGTCGCTGCTTCCCTGGTTTAGTTGGTCTGCGCCAGATTTCCGATGAGGAACTCGACACCGTTGTTGATGATGATACTGCGATCGATACAGGTGACACCACGACTGTCGATGATGAAACCAATATCGATACGGGTGACACCAACACTGTCGATGATGAAACCAATATCGATACGGGTGACACCAACACTGTCGATGATGAAACCAATATCGATACGGGTGACACCAACACTGTCGATGATGAAACCAATATCGATACGGGTGACACCAACACTGTCGATGATGA
>NZ_JAVJQN010000216.1:0-8744 GCF_040218245.1 Coleofasciculus sp. E1-EBD-02
TTTAATTTTAATCGCTAACGGTTACGTTTATTTTAGCGTTGTGCGATGACGGTTATAAATCATCTTTGGCATAAGGGTGAGGGGTGAGATGCCCAGGATTAAGGGCGGGTTTTGAACAAAGGTTAGCGGTGTTGATTCAAGATTTATCTCTAAACCCGCCCCTACACGATGGTTATGGCGAGGGATTCAAATAGGATAAAGGAACGAACTGTAGGGGCGACCCGCTTGCATCAATGGACAACACTATTCCACTCAATTGGATCGGGTCGCCCTCAGCTTAATAGCGTAGCTGGAAACGATTTTGGGCGCAAGTCTTTGCGCCCCTACATTATTACCCCTGTGGATTTCAACCCTCTGTTAAGGGAAAATTTGGCGATTAGGTCGGCTTGCAAGCCCTATTGATCCTTAGCGACTGAGTGTAGCTGAAAATTTTTGACCTGACACTTGCTTGTCATCGACGCGATCGCATACTTCCTGTGTCGGTGTGGGGATGACATACCTAATCGGGTAGAGGAGAATTCCATTAACCATTCCCATGTTGTTGCTGCCGTGCGATTAACTGTTGGATAAAGGCTTGATGCTCTGGGGAATTAATTCCTGATTGCAAGGAAAGCAAAACCCGTTGCAGATTCCCTTGGAGCATCGCTGGCGCATCCAGCCACAATCCGGGAAATACTTGAGAGCAAATCAAGCCCTCAGAATCGGGTAACAAGGAAATATAATCACCATCGTTGAAACTAAACCAATCAATCTTTTGTTCAAAGACTTGCCAAACAATGTATTCTTGTACGCTATTGCGCCGATAAGCACGCTTCTTATCTCCCAGATCAATTGCCGCACTACTAGCCGCTATTTCTATCAATAATTCTGGCGCTCCTTCTAAGTATCCATCTTCACTTAGGGTAGAGTTGCCCCCACTTTCTGGATTAATGAGCAATACGCCATCGGGTTGCGGTTCGTTGTCCCTATCCAAACGGAGAGTGGGTTCAATTCCCATTTGTACCTGGGGTGTAGCAGCTTGATAAACTCCTAGCCAGGTGATTAAGCGTCCGTGGGGTTGGGCATGAGGTTGAAAGCGTAGGGGCGATGCCATGTAAACTGTTCCTTCTATCAGTTCGGCTTTTTTTAGTTCTGGCATAGCGTTGTAACGACGCTCGAATTCACGGGAGGTTAGGCGATCTCCATTTTCTAAAGGTGGCAAATGTCGAGCGGGTGCGAACACAGAGGTTAATGGTAAGGGCTTATCAGACATCGTTATGAATAACCCGACCTACCCTGTAATTGTATCAAGCAATCTCCCCCACCCAGGAAGAGTGATCGCCTAATACATTGGTTAAGGTGCGTTACGCTACCCTTCAGGAACGCTTTGCTCTCCCCACCCTACAGATGACGCCAATCAGGGTGTATAGCCGATCGCGATCGCATAGTTTTTTCCAATTAAGGGATGATTCGCATTCTTGACAATCAGCCTTATCGCTTCATCACAACTTTACAAAACGAGTTAAACAATTTCCCGTTAGTTTAAATGATTTGTGAACAAAAATGACCCTGAAACCCTTATTCTCTCAGGATTGCCATTTCACAATTCATTTATACAGCTGATGAATTTTTAAGTTTCAATTATTTAAAGTTTCTGTAAAGTTTCAACATACATCTTGACACCATCGGGGGGGGGGGAATTCATGATTTATTTATTGAAACAAATTCATTCTTCAAGTTCGCGACATCATCTAATTAAACCATGCTGAAAACACTATCTATCGTTACCGTTGGCGCTACAGTTATGGCACTGGGAGCGATTACTCAAGCTGAAGCCGCTCAAATTATTCAACCTCAATCGGCTTCAACAGATCTGGGAGAAAGGGAGCCTTTTATCCTTAATAAGGCGATTGACCAAGCTGGATTGTCCACTACCTATACCAGTGGTGTAACAGATTTTGATGACTATTTGTCTGGAAATCCTACACACGGGTTTGGTAGCAGTTGGCTTTCAAATAGTGTTACTCCCGGATCGGTTACGTTTGATTTAGGAAACGTTTTTGACTTGGATGGGATGGCTATGTGGGGTACGGCTGGTAACTTTAGTGTACAAAACTTCGATCTGTTTGCTTCGTTGACTGGAGCAGATAGTAGCTTTGTCAGCTTAGGCTCTTTTCTTCAAGATTTTGAGTCGGGCGCTGACACTGCCCAAGTCTTTGAGTTCGCGCCAACAACTGCCCAGTTTATCCGCATGGATATTAAGGATAGTTATCAACCTCCTAATCGTAATGATGTAGGAATTGGTGAAGTGGCATTCAGGACGGCTGACGTTACGCCTGAACCTGTTCCTGAACCTATGACTCTGTTCGGTTCTGCAACGGCTCTAGGCTTTGGTGCGTTAGTCAATAGAAAGAATGCTAAAAAGCAGAATAAGAAAGACAACAATTAACTGAGAGGGTATTGAGCGACTCAATTAATATATCCTGGTTATCTGTCTCTCTGAAAAGGGAGACTTTTGTCTTGTTTGATTCCCGATAATGAGTGAACGGTAAACAATGCGGAGCATAATATATTTAATCGGGTAAATAAGAATTCCATCCAGAAACCGTAGGGGCGCACCGACGTGCGCCCTTTACTGACGTGCGCCCTTTGCTAACGTGCGCCCTTTGCTAACGTGCGCCCTTTACTGACGTGCGCCCTTTCCCAATGTGTGCCTGATTGAATCATCAAATCTATTCCCCAATTTTAGGTAGGGGTAGGGCGGGTTTTGCAGCAACGCTAGCGGTGTCGCATCCAACGTTTATCCCTAAACCCGCCCCTACATTATGTTTACATGACGTTTCAGGAGGGTTGGCACTTGTAGGGGTACGGCAATGCCGTACCCTTGCTGTGAAATAAAATAGAGTACAGCCAAAGCTTGGAGTAGTAGATTGATGCGTTAAGGAGTATGTTTAATGACCGATAAGCCCACATCTTACGAACAGTTTACCCTGCCAATCGTACAGGAAATGTTCGAGTTAGGGTTAGATGAACGAACCAATTGGACAGCCAACCTAGAACCCGTCGAACCCAGCCCTCGGTTACTTCAGGACTTGGAAGATAATGTACTGCTCGCCTTAGCTACCAATACTGAAAAAGCTAGGTCAGAACTCATTATCACTCCCATCCTGAACGAATTGCGTCGGAGAAAGAATGTGGTTGTATTTTCGGGTAAAACCTTCAACGTCAACGAAGAACTGGGCTTAAAGGGACGCTGCGATTTTATTGTCACGGCATCGGAGGAATTCTATTACATCAAAGCTCCCGTTTTGACGATTGTCGAAGCCAAAAATGAGAGTATTGTTTCCGGGTTAGGGCAATGCCTTGCTACAATGATTGCCGCCCAGATATTCAACCAGAGTGACGTGGTTTATGGTGCAGTAACAACAGGCGATCGCTGGAAATTCTTGCAGATCAATGGCAAAGCCGTCAGTATTTCTCCCGTTGAGTATAACTTGGACAATTTGGGTAAAATCTTGGCAGTATTGGAGGCAGCAACGTGAAAACCTGTTTAAATGGGGTGCTGAGATACGCCGCAAAAAAGCCACCTCTACAGGAGAGTTCCGTACTCTAACCAACCGCAAATTCAGTAAACTTACGTTTATAGGGAGCATGAAAGGCTAAAACAATATCTTGCTTGGGAACGCCAGCTTCAACTAATTCATTAGCCACTCCGATTTCTGTTCCATCACGCTCAATCCAAATCTTTCCATCCTTAATTTCTACATAGATAATGCAACCAAAGACGCGACTCAACCCTTCCCAACCGATATGCAAGACTTGGTAGCGATCGCGCTCTGGATCAAATATGAGTTGAACTTCTGTATTACTGTTTAAACCATTGCCTACATGACGTTTCAGGATTGCTTGCACCAGTTGACGATAGTTTAGTTTATCCATAAAACAACCTCCTCTTTCTCTGCGGCTAACATTCTCTCAGCGGCTAAGTCCACATAAAAATCAAGACTATCAACTTTAAGAAACAGCGGATCATCAGTAATTCTCCATCCATCTTTTTCAAGTGCTGTTCTAACGGTATTGTGAAATAAATCTTTAGCTGGCATAAATTAATAACGGTAGTTTCCTCAGTTTCAGGAGGGTTGGCACTTGTAGGGCACGGCAATGCCGTGCCCCTACGGTGAAATAAAATAGATTACTGTTGCCTCCTGCCTTCTGCTCTGTTGGTGAGCCTGTCGAACCACTGCCTTCTGGCATCCCTCTGTGGTGCTGAAATACGCCGTAAAAAAGCCGTGAACACCGATCCAGCCATTGCCAGCCGCTTCCTACAATGAGGTCAGTTAAACAAATTCTCTACGGTAACGACTGACTATGCAACCCAATAATCCCAATCTGTTTACCGAAAAAGCCTGGGAAGCCCTCGCCCATACCCCAGATGTAGTTAAAGCCGCCCAGCAACAACAAATTGAAAGCGAACATTTGATGAAAGCGCTGCTGGATCAAGAAGGGCTGGCGATTAGTATTCTCAATAAAGCCCAAATCCCAGTACAGCGCATCCGGGAAACCACCGACGCCTTTATCCAGCGTCAACCCAAGGTGTCTGGGAGTAGTTCCTCGATTTATATGGGGCGTAGCCTGGATACCTTATTAGATCGGGCTGATGCTTACCGTAAAGAATTTAACGATGACTACATCTCCGTCGAGCATCTGATGTTAGCGTATGTCAAAGACGATCGCTTTGGCAAAAGCCTATTTCAGGAATTTAAACTAGACGAACAAACACTGAGAAATACGATTACCCAGATTCGGGGGAACCAAACTGTGACTGATCAAAATCCAGAAGGCAAATACGAAGCCCTAGAGAAATATGGACGGGATTTAACCGAAGCCGCTAGAGACGGTAAACTTGACCCGGTGATTGGGCGAGATGATGAGATTCGCCGCACGGTACAAATTCTCTCCCGTCGCACCAAAAATAACCCAGTTCTGATTGGGGAACCCGGAGTGGGTAAAACCGCGATCGCAGAGGGATTGGCACAGCGGATTGTCGCTGGCGATGTTCCCCAATCCCTGAAGGATCGCAAATTAATCGCCCTGGATATGGGGGCGTTAATCGCCGGGGCGAAGTTCCGAGGAGAATTTGAAGAACGATTGAAAGCGGTTCTCAAAGAAGTTACCGACTCCAAAGGACAAATCATCATGTTTATTGATGAAATCCATACCGTTGTTGGTGCAGGGGCGACACAAGGATCGATGGATGCGGGGAATTTACTTAAACCCATGCTGGCTAGAGGGGAGTTGCGCTGTATTGGGGCGACAACCTTAGACGAGTATCGCAAATATTTAGAAAAAGATGCCGCCTTAGAACGGCGTTTCCAACAAGTCTTTGTCGATCAACCCAGTGTCGTCGATACCATCTCCATCCTCAGAGGGTTAAAAGAACGCTACGAAGTTCACCACGGCGTTAAAATCTCCGATAGTGCCTTAGTCGCCGCCGCCACCCTCTCCACCCGGTATATTAGCGATCGCTTTCTCCCCGATAAAGCCATTGATTTAGTCGATGAATCCGCCGCCCGACTGAAAATGGAGATTACCTCCAAACCAGAAGAATTGGATGAAATCGATCGCAAAATCCTACAACTGGAAATGGAGAAACTGTCCTTGCAAAAAGACAGTGATCCAGCCTCCATGGAACGCTTAGATCGCCTAGAACAAGAACTGGCAAACCTCAAAGAAGCACAACGCACCTTAAACGCCCAATGGCAATCCGAAAAAGACGTTCTGGATCGGATTCAAGGGATTAAAGAAGAAATTGATCGCGTCAATATAGAAATCTCTCAAGCCGAACGGGAATACAACCTGAATCGGGCGGCTGAACTCAAATACGGGAAACTCGCCCAGTTACAACAATCCTTACAAGCCTCGGAACACCAGTTAAACGATACCCAAACCAGTGGCAAATCCCTGCTACGGGAAGAAGTCACCGAGTCTGATATTGCCGAAATTATCTCCAAGTGGACGGGAATTCCAATCAGCAAACTGGTAGAATCCGAGAAAGAGAAACTCCTACAACTCGAAGACGAACTGCATCAACGAGTCGTGGGACAAGAAGAAGCCGTTACTGCGGTAGCCGATGCAATTCAGCGATCGCGTGCAGGATTAGCTGACCCCAATCGTCCCACCGCTAGCTTCATTTTCCTCGGTCCCACGGGTGTCGGTAAAACCGAATTGGCAAAAGCCCTCGCCGCCTATCTCTTCGACACTGAAGACGCCTTGGTGCGGATTGATATGTCGGAATACATGGAAAAACACGCCGTCTCTCGCCTGATTGGTGCGCCTCCCGGCTATGTTGGCTATGAAGAAGGGGGTCAGTTAACCGAATCGATTCGACGACGCCCCTATGCGGTGATTCTCTTCGACGAAATCGAAAAGGCGCATAATGATGTGTTCAATATCATGCTGCAAATCCTCGATGATGGTCGAGTCACCGATGCTCAAGGTCATACGGTAGACTTCAAGAATACCGTAATTATCATGACCAGTAATATTGGGTCACAGTACATTCTCGACTTAGCTGGCGATGACACCCACTATGACGAAATGCGGGGGCGGGTAATGGATGCAATGCGAACCAGCTTCCGTCCGGAGTTCTTGAACCGGATTGATGAAGTGATTATCTTCCACGCCCTGCAAAAACACCAGTTACGCCATATCGTGTCCCTACAAACCCAGCTACTGGAAACCCGCCTAGCCGAACGGCAAATGTCGCTGAAGCTATCGGAAGAGGCGATCGATTACTTAGCCGAAGTTGGGTATGATCCGGTGTACGGCGCACGTCCCTTGAAGCGGGCGATTCAGCGAGAATTAGAAACCCAACTGGCTAAAGCTATGCTGCGGGGTGAGTTCAGCGACGGTGATACCATCTTTGTGGATGTGGAGAACGAACGACTAACATTCAAGCGCTTACCCGCAGAGTTGTTGACCACTCAATCCGGTTAAGCCTTCGACAGTCAGGGAATCTAGGTTTAAGGGGATTTGGTTAAGTGAGTTAAGAATTGTAAAAACCCTCAATCCCTGGCTGTTGCCTATTTCTAATTCTCAATTTCCTGAATTTCAACGTATTCGCGGGAGTCCTCACCCTCAAATCTCGTAGGGTGAGGAGGGATAGCGGGATGCCGGAAGAATAGAGGCATCCAATTCTTTTCTCAGGCTACACATAAGCCGTTATTTCTCCTGATTAAATCGACTTTACTAGGAGCAAATTGCCCGATACGTTTCCATGTGTAGTCGCAAACGGAAACCTTCTGAGCCTTTTTGGTATCGGTGAATCCGCTGACGTAGCCAATGTAGACTTTTCCGGCTTTTTCTGCTCTGACTAAATCACCAATCCTCACTCCAAAGGGGGTAATCGTCCCACCTTTACGCTTCCTTACCCCTAACTTATCTGGTACTTCAAAGTGCAATTGACGACGGAAGAATCCATACTCTTTCCCCCGTTTCACCGCACCGGGACGGGTGATGATTTTAAACGGGGAAGGGGTCACGTTAACGCTACGATGGCGGGTGTAACCGTGGGAGTTAGAGCCAGTAAACGGAACATACTTGATGAAATACCCACAAGCCAACGTCACCCCATCAACCGCGTGAGTTTCCGGTTTAGCTATGGACTTGTTAGCCTTATCCTTCTCCAGCCCTAGTTGGGTTCGGAGTTGGGATGTGCCGTTTCCATCCTTTTGCCAACCGTGCCGGACATAGACAGGGGTGATACCCTGAGCGTTCGACTGAGCGCTCACGCCGAAGTCTTGTCGAAGGGCGATTTTTTCCATTTGGGATATTGCCCAATTGCTGACCCGTCATTACTGGGGAAAATCCCTTACCCGACTTGGCACGTTTGCGTTGGGTTTGATCTACATCGGCTCTAACCCGTTCATACCCAATCGCCGTCACCGGAAAGATAGCCGCTAATTCGGTAACTGTCCGTAACTCCAACTGCCGGGAGGCTTTAATGGATGGAGGAAGTTTGCATTGTTTGCGATTGTCAAACCTGCATTGGCGGTGGTTCCGTTGCTTGAATGGAACATCCCGGTTAATCCGCCGTCCCCGTCGAGATCGTCGTAACATGGCACGGGTTTCCATCCGTTTCTTGACCCGTCCAAACGGAAGAATAAGGTGCAATTGCAGCAGGGTGCATTTAGCCGACTGAACACCGACACCGGAGTAAGACTTGCCCGGATCGACTCCAACGGTAATGGGTTGTACTTCCTCAGCCGATGACGGCTCAGTGAGTTGGACGTAGTAAACTCCCAGGTCTGACCACTTCCCCACTGCCTTACCTTCTTTGACCCACCGTCTAGCTCTAGAGGGCTTAGTAGGCATCAATGGCTTACCTTCTTTGCTAACTACACCGAACACGATTCATAGATATAATCCACTCGTGTGATGTTTGCGTCTCTTAAGGCATTGGTAAGGGTGTGTCCTGGAACTACCCAGTGTCTAGAGATTCCTAGACCTACATTTAAGCCGAACTAGAGAAGCGTTCGGAAGTGGTTGTCCCCTACCAACTCATGCCCTTATTCATGACTTCCTGACAGGTTATCTCTGCCAATCCCCGTCCTCACGAAGTAGGGCGGGGTTAACTAACAGTCGGTAAATATCTAGACAATTAGTGACATAACTAGACATTTTCTATGATATAATCAGGCAATGTCTAGTTTAACCCCCCAAGAAGCAGCCACTCGACTAGGTGCCACAGTCTTGCACTTTGCACC